>NZ_JRVI01000014.1:0-103062 GCF_000783375.1 Sphingomonas sp. Ant20 | reverse complement strand
CGCGAAGCCCCCCGCGCTGACCCGGCCGCTGCCGATCGGCGACGGCGCCGCACTGATCCGCCGCCGGCCCGATATTCGTCAGGCCGAACGCGCACTGGCCGCGGCGACCGCGCGGATCGGCATCGCCACCGCCGACCTGTATCCGCAGGTCAGCCTGGGGGGATCCGCCGGGTTCACCGGTCCGATCTCGACGCTGGGATCCACCAGCGCGTTTCACCTGGGGCTCGGCCCGCTCATCAGCTGGAGCTTTCCGAACCGCCCGGTCGTCCGCGCACGAATCGCGCAGGCCGGCGCTTCGGCGGATCAGGCACTGGCGCAGTTCGATTCGACGATGCTGGAGGCGTTGCGCGAAACCGAGACCGCGCTGTCGGCCTATGCGCGCGAAGGCGACCGCAACGCCGCACTGTCGCGGGCGCAGGCGAGCGCTGCGACCGCCGCCGGCCAGGCGGGCACGCTCTATCGCTTTGGCCGAACCGATTTCCTGTCGCTGCTGACCGCGCAGGCGGCGCTGACCACGGCCCAGGCCAACCTCGCCGCGTCCGACGCATTGTTGATCGATCGTCAGGTCGATGTCTTCAGGGCGCTGGGCGGCGGGTGGCAGGCATGAGGCTTCGCCGGCGGGGGCTCGCCGCGATCAACAGCGAAGTCCGCGACGGCATCGTCCCGGCCGCCGACACGATCGCCCGGGTCCCGCGCGACGCCGGAGCGCCTGCGCACACGCCGAGCAACTACCGCGTCACCGCGCTGATCATCGCCTGTGCGCTGTTCATGGAGCAGATGGATTCCACCGTGCTCGCGACGGCATTGCCGACCATGGCGCGCGATTTCGGCGTGCCCGCGACGAGCATGGGATCGGCACTCACCTCCTATCTGCTGGCGCTGGCGATCTTCATCCCTGCGAGCGGGCGGCTCGCCGACCGGTTCGGATCGCGCACCGTGTTCCGGGCCGCGATCCTGATCTTCGTCGGCGGTTCGATCCTGTGCGGGCAGGCGACCAGCCTGTCGTTCATGATGGGCGCGCGGTTCCTGCAAGGTCTGGGCGGCGCAATGATGATCCCGATCGGGCGTCTCGTCCTGCTTCGCAGCGTGGCCAAGGAAGACATGGTGCAGGCCATGTCGTGGCTGATCATGCCCGCGCTGATCGGTCCGATCCTCGGGCCGCCGGTCGGGGCGCGATCGTCACCTATCTGGACTGGCGGTGGATCTTCTACCTCAATATCCCGATCGGCATGCTCGGCGTGGTGCTCGTCACCCGCTATATCGGTGATGTCCGCGAGGATCGCCCGGCACGCTTCGACGTCCCCGGCTTCATCCTGTCGGGCGTGTCGCTCGGCTGCCTGTTGTTCGGGTTCGAGATGACCAGCCGCACGGGCGAACTGACGCAGGCCGTCGGGCTCATCGCGATCGGCTTGGTCGCGGGTGTGGGCTATATCCGCCATGCCAGACGCCGCAGCGATCCGATCCTCGACCTGTCGCTGATGCGGATCCCGACCTTCCGCCTGTCGGTGATCGGCGGATCGCTGACGCGGATCACGCAAGGCGCCCAGCCGTTCCTGTTGCCGATGATGCTCCAGCTCGGGTTCGGCATGACCGCGGCGGCGAGCGGCGCCATCACGATCGCCGGGGCGATCGGTTCGCTGATGATGAAGAGCCTCGCCCCCCGCGTGCTGCGACGGTTCGGATTCCGCAACAGCCTGATCGTCGGCGGCCTGTGTTCGAGCGGCGGCTATGCGGTGTGCGGGCTATTCCGCCCCGACTGGCCCATCCCCGTCATCTTCGGCGTCCTGATGCTCTCGGGCTTCTTCATGTCGTTCCAGTTCTCCGCCTACAACACGATCGCCTATGACGAGATTCCATCGTCACGGATGAGCAGCGCGACCAGTTTCTACGCGACGTTCCAGCAGCTCATGCTCTCGCTCGGCATCTGCGTCGGCGCGGCCGCGTTGCATGTCGGCATGCTCGGATCGGGCACGACACGTCCGGTGCTCGCCGATTTCACCCTCGCCTTCCTGGTCGTGACGGCGGTGTCGGCGGCCGCGACGATCTGGAACCGCCGCTTTGCCGTCGATGCCGGATCCGATCTCAGCGGTCACCGGCAGACGCCTGCGCGACCCGGGATGGCCGCGGGTCGATAACCCCTCCCGGCACACCGGCGCGGCGATCAGCCCCGGAGGCGTTCCGCGAGAAAGTCGACGAACACCCGGACACGCGCCGGCGTGTTGCTACCGCCGACGAAGAGCGCGTGGATATGTTCGACATCGCCCGGATTATACGCCTCGAAGAGCGGGACGAGACGGCCCGCGGCGATATCGTCGACGACGCTGAACGCACCGACGCGCGCTATCCCGACGCCCGCGGCGGCCAGTTGCCCCAATGTTTCGCCATTATTGGCTTCGATATTGCCGGTCACGACGAGCGCCATGTCTACCCCATCGACACGGAACGGCCAGACCGGTTCGACCCGCCGGAAGTTGAAGTTCAGGCAGTTGTGCCGGTGCAGCTCCTCAGGCCGGGTCGGGGTACCACGCCGCGCCAGATAGTCGGGGGCCGCGACGATCACCCGCCGGCTCTCGCCGAGCTTCCGGGCGGTCAACAGGCTGTCGACCAGCGGACCGAAGCGGATCGCGACGTCCGCCTGCCCCGCCGCAACGTCGACGATCGTGTCGGTCAACGCGATATCGACGAGGATATGTGGATAGGCCTCGGCAAATGCACCGAGCAGCGGAACGACGCACAGCCGCCCATGCGACAGCGCGGCACTGATCCGCAGCCGTCCCCGGGGCGCGCCCTGATCGGCAATCTGCTGTTCGGCATCATCGAGGTCGGCCAGGATCCGACGCGCCGTCTGGAGATAGGCCTGTCCTTCGGCCGTCGGGGTCAGCGCACGGGTCGACCGCAGGAGCAGCCGGACGCCGAGCCGAGCCTCGATCCGGTCGATCGCCCGCGCCACCGCGGACGGCGTCAGTCCGAGCACGCGCCCTGCCCCCGAGAAACTGCCCTCGCGCATCACCGCCGCGAAGATCTCGAGCGCGCGGGCCCGATCCGCCCCCATTCCCGTCTTTGCGTTCAAGTCAAAGGTCCTTCGTCACATCGCCCCCTAATAACGCCCCGCGCGTTGCCCTATTTATGCCTCGAAATCGAAGCCGAGTTAAGTCGCGATCGGGATCATCGGGGCTGCAGATCCAGCCATGCCTGCCGCCCAATCGTCAGCGAGAGGGTTACGCCCGGCTAAGTCCGTCGACGGTCCGAACCGCCCAAGTCATCAGGAATACAGCGATGAAATTGAACCCCGGGCTTCTGGCCCTGTCCGTCGGCGCGTTCGGCATCGGCGTGACCGAATTCGCCCCCATGGGGCTGCTCCCCGTCATCGCCGGCGATCTCGGCGTCTCGATCCCGACCGCGGGCCTGCTGATCAGCGCCTATGCGATGGGCGTGGTCATCGGCGCGCCGCTGATGACGCTGACAACCGGGCGCGTGCCGCGGCGGACGCTGCTGATCATGCTGGCGGGCATCTTCACGATCGGCAACCTGCTGGCCGCCGTGTCCACGGGCTACGGCATGCTGATGGCCGCGCGGATCCTGACGTCGTTCAACCACGGCGCGTTCTTCGGGGTCGGGGCGATCGTCGCCGCCAGCCTTGTGCCGCCCGAACGCCGGGCCGGCGCGGTCGCGGCGATGTTCATGGGGCTGACCATCGCCAACGTCGTCGGCGTCCCGCTCGCGACATGGGCAGGCGATCACCTCGGCTGGCGCACATCGTTCTGGGGTATTTCGGTGCTGGGCTTCGCGACGATGGCGGCGCTTCGGCTGACGCTTCCCGCCTTGCCCGCGCCGATCGGTACGGACCCGAGGCTGAACTGAGCGTCCTCACGCGCGGGCCGGTGCTGGGTGCGCTCGGCCTGACGGTCGTTGGCGCCAGCGCGATGTTCACCGTCTTCACCTATATCACGCCGATCCTGCGCGAGGTGACGCAGGCGTCGCTCGGCTATGTCACCGCGATGCTGGTGACCTACGGCGTCGGCCTGACGGTCGGCAACTGGCTCGGCGGGCGGTTCGCCGATCGCTCGGTCGACCGGACACTGATCGTGACGCTCGCGCTGCTCACCGCGATCCTGGTCGCCTTCGCCGTGCTGATGCCATTCAAGGTCCCGACCGCGATCCTCATCTTCCTGTGGGGCGTCGCCAGCTTCGCGCTCGTCCCCCCGCTTCAGGTCCGCGTCATGCACGCCGCCGCCGACGCGCCGAACCTCGCCTCGGCGATGAACATCGGTGCGTTCAACCTGGGCAACGCGATCGGCGCGGCGGTTGGCGGCGGCGTCATTGCGGCAGGCCTCGGCTATCCGGTCGTCGCGCTTGCGGGTGCCGGGGCGTCAGCGCTGGGACTGGTCGCGGTCCTGATCGGCGTCCGCCGCCGCGCGACAGCCCCCGCGCCGTCGGCTATTTCCCCCGGCTGTCGAGCGTCTGCGCCGGCAGATGCACGGTGACCGTCTGCGCGATGCTCGCCGCCGAGTCGGCCAGCATGACCTGATAGTCGCCCTCCGCGATCTTCCACGTCGCGGTCGCCGTGTCGAAGGTCGCGAGCAGGCGCGGGTCGATCATCGTCGCTACCGACTGGCTCGCCCCCGGTGCCAGATCGACCTTCTTGAACGCGCCGAGCCGTTTGGGCGCTTCCCAGCCTGGCGCCGCAACATAGACCTGGGCGACGGTCTTGCCTGCGACAGACCCGGTATTGCGGACTGCGAACGTCGCGGCGATGCCCTTCCCCTTTGCTTCGGCCTTCAGACCGTCGAGCGCGAACCGGGTATAGGACAGGCCGTAGCCGAACGGGAACAACGGCTTGCGGCCAGTCTTGTCGAACCACTTATAGCCGATGGCGGCGCCTTCGATGTCGTAATTGCCCATCGGATGCGCGTCACGGTCGAGCTTAGGGTCGCCTTCCAGCACCGGGCGGGGCAGCTGCGACAGCGACGCGGGGAAGGTCGCGGGAAGCCGACCCGACGGATTGACCTCGCCGGTCAGGATACGGGCAATCGCTTCGCCGCCCGCCGTGCCCGGATACCAGGCCTCGATCACCGCGTTGACCTTCGACAGCCACGGCATCACGACCGGCCCGCCCGTCTCGAGCACCACGACGGTCTTGCGGTTGGCGCGGGCGACCGCGTCGATCAGCGCATTCTGCGCATCGTGCAACGCCAGGTCGGGGACGTCGATCGACTCGCCCGTCCACTGTTCGCCAAAGACGATCACGATATCGGCCTTGCGCGCCGCAGCCGCAGCCGCGCGCGGATCCTTGCCGTCGAGATAGGTGACGCGAGCACCGGTTCTGGCCTGCAGCGCAGTCATGGGCGACGATGCGTGATAGGTCTTGGGGCCGGGAAAGCCCTTGTTGAACTCGTCCGGCACGATCAGGCCGCTGGTCGGCGCGTTGTGAGAATAGACCTGCGACGATCCGCCGCCCGACAACACGCCGACATCGGCATGCGCACCGATGAGCAGGATCGACTTCGCCGTTTTCGCCAGGGGCAGCAGATTGGCGTCGTTCTTCAGCAGGACGATGCCCTCCTCGGCATCGCTGCGCGTGACCGCCGCGTGCGCGGTAAAGTCGATCGTCGCCGCACGATCGCCGCGGACCGGCGCGTCGAATGCGCCCACCGAGAACATCCCCCACAGCACGCGTCGGGCCATGTCGTCCGCGCGCGTCGTGCTGACATGGCCGTTATTGACCGCTTCGCGCAGCGCTTCGGAGAAATATGGCGACCGATCGAACGCCCAGCCCGATTGCTGGTCGAGCCCGGCATTGGCGGCTTCCGTCGTCGAATGGGCAGCTCCCCAGTCCGACATCACATAGCCCTTGAAGCCCCAGTCCCTCTTCAGGACCGTGTTCAGCAGCCAGTCGTTCTCGCACGCATAGTGACCGTTGACGCGGTTGTACGAGCACATCACCGAACCCGGCTGACCGATCTCGTTGGCGATCTGGAACGCCAGCAGATCCGACTGGCGCGCCGCCTGTTCGCCGATGCGGTGATCGATCGTGAAGCGGTTGGTTTCCTGCCCGTTGAACGCGTAATGTTTCATCGTCGAGACGACATGCTCGGACTGGATTCCCTTGATCGCATGCCCGGTCATGACGCCCGCGAGGAGCGGGTCCTCGCCGCCATATTCGAAATTGCGGCCGTTACGGGGTTCGCGCAGCAGGTTCATGCCGCCGGCCAGCTGCACGTTGAAGCCTGACAGGAACGCCTCGTTGCCGATCATCGCGCCACCGGCTTCGGCGAGCGTCGGGTTCCACGTCGCCGCGGTCAATATCCCCGATGGCAACGACGTCCGCAGCCGCGGGGTGGCGCTGCGCTGGCTGGCGACACCGACCCCCGCATCGGTCTGCCACTGGCTCGGGATACCCAGCCGCGCGATGCCCGGAACGATCCCCGCGGATCCCGGCAAGCCGTCCTTCGGAAATTCCCAGTTCTTGGTCGGCGTCTTGAGCCAGGCGGCATCGGTCGAAAAATAGCCGAAGGTCAGCTGCAGCTTCTCGTCGAGCGTCATCTCCTTGAGGATGAGATCGGCGCGGACGGACGGATCGAGACTCGTATCCATCCACGGCCGCGCGACCGGCGCATCGGTCTTCGCCGCCGCCGCCGCGGGCGCGTTGTTCGTCGTTTGCGCCAGCGCGGGCGAAACCCCGATTACACCGACTAGCACCGCGCTGCGCAGCAAGACGTTCAGGAGCGATCGGGTACCGCGCGTCATCATCACATTTCTCTCTCTACATGCCGTCTCTGGACGGCCGGCGCATGCCGTCCCTCCTGGTCTCGTTTCGCCCGATCTAGCCCGGCATTCGTTGCGGCGTCCAGATGTCCGCCGCGACTGTTCAGGCCCGAAGGGATTTCGCGTCCGTGCCCCCTCGCGCGGCCATCAACGCGGGCGCTGCACCGTGATCGCCTTGCCCGCATAGGTCACCGTCGCATCGGCGGTATCGGCGTCGGTCACCGGCTTGCCGGGCGTGATCCAGCGCACGTTGATCGTGCGGGATGTCGCCATGCCCTTGAAGCCCTTGCCCTCGCGCGCACCGAGCGACAGCGTGCCCGCTGCATCGTCATACCGCATCGGAATGCGCGCAAACGCACCGCCGCGATATTGCTCGCTGCGACCGTCATCCTCGTACAGGCTGAACTGTCCGCTGGCGCCGGTATAGACGGTCACCGTCACGGGTGCGTCGGGCAGGTCATCGACATGCTGGCGGACAGGCCCCATCGGTACGATCGCCCCCGCCTTCACGAACAGCGGCATGCGTGTGTAGAGCGCGGGCGCGTCAATCGTCTGGCCGCCGCGATACGTCTGGCCGGACTGGAAATCATACCAAAGCGTCGCCGCGCCCGGCAGATAGACCGACCGCGACCGAGCCTTGTAGTCGGTGACCGGCGCGACCAGAAACGCATGGCCGAACATATACTGGTCGTTGATCCGGCGCGCCTTCACGTCGTCGGGATAATCCATCACCATGCCCCGCATGATGCTGCCGTCCTTGAACCACGTCTCCGCGGCGAGCGTGTAGATATAGGGCATCAGACGATAGCGCAGCTGATCATACCATAGCATCGACGCGCGCATCGGCGTGCCTTCGGGCGCGATCTCGTAGATCTCGCGGTACGGGCTCTCGCCATGGCTGCGGAACAACGGGCTGAACGCGCCGAACTGGAACCAGCGCAGGTTGAGCTCGCGCCATTCGTCGAGATCGGCAGGCTTGGGCGTCTTGCTCGCATAGCGATCCTCGAGCGCGAAGCCGCCGATATCGTGCGTCCAGTTGGGTATGCCCGACATCGACGCATTGACGCCCGCGGACACCTGCGCGCGCAGGTCATACCAGCGGCTGGCGACATCGCCCGACCAGATCGCGGCCCCCTCGCGCTGCAGTCCGCCAAAGCCCGAACGGGTCAGGATGAACGGCCGGACATCGGGCTTGTACTGGCGCCAGCCGTCATAGACCGCCCCGGCATGGACCAGCGAGAAGCTGTTGAAGAATTCCTCCGCCGGCCCGCGCGCGGTCGGCCCCATCGCGGCGATCCGCTCGGGGATCGACAGGTTCGAATGGATGTCCGGCTCCGACGCATCGAGCCACCAGGCGTCGATGCCGAACTTTGCCAGGCTGTCGCGCATCTGCCGCCAGAAGATCGTCCGTGCCTCGGGCGCATAGGGATCATAGTCGGTATTGGCATAGCCGGGCCCGACCCAGTCCTTGTTCGCCATCTTCAGATTGCCGTCATAGACGAAACCCTTAGCCGCCAGCTCCTTGTAATTGTCGGTGGTCGGGTAGAATTTCGGCCAGACGGAGATCATGAAGTTCGCGTTAAGATCGTGGAGCTGGTCGACCATCTTCTGCGGCTCCGGAAAGCGCGTCTTGTCGAACTGATGGCTGCCCCAGGCGTTTTCGGGCCAGTAGAACCAGTCCTGGACGATGTTGTCGAGCGGGATGCGGAGGTCGCGATACTTGCGGACCACGTCGACGACCTCGTCCTGCGTGTTGTAGCGCTGGCGCGACTGCCAGAAGCCATAGGCCCATTTGGGCATCATGACGGCCTTGCCGGTCAGCTTGCGATAGCCCGCAATCACGTCGTCCATGTCGCTGCCGGGCACGTACCAGTAATTGACCGACCGCGCGACGTCGCTGGTGAACCAAGCCGAGTGGCGATCGGCCTGGGGCAGCGGGTCATTGTGGAGCAGCGCGATATATCCGGCGTTCGGATCCCATTCGATGCGGATCTCCGCCGCCTTGCCCCTGGTCATCGGCAGGTCGAAATTGGCGTACCAGGGATTCCAGTTCTGCCGCCAGCGGTTGAGCACCTCGCGCCCGTCGACGAACACCTTGAAATAGCTCGAGCCGTAGAGCTGGAATTTATGGTCGCCCGTCTGGTCGGGCGTGACGCGGCCGGTCCATACGACCCGCTGCGTCTGGGCTGCATTGCCTGCCGTATTCTGGCCGCCGGTAGCCGCCACCGTGCGCGCCTTGGCCGCCTCGGGCCAGTTCGCCTGATCCTTGATATACTGATAGTTGATCGTGGCTTCCTGGCGCGTGACCGCCAGCTTGCCGTCGAGATAATAGTTCGCGGTGAAGCCCGGCTTGCCGTTGCTCGTCACGCGCAGGCCCGTGTCGGTTCCCGCGCCGACCAGGTCATAAGGCTTGGGATTGCCGAACCGGGTGATCCCGTCATTGTCCCACAGGATGCCGTACTTGCCGGTCGAAACCAGGAAGGGCACGGCGATGTCCATGTTATGCTGCGCGAGTTCGACGTCCTCGCCGTTATAATCCATCTGCGCGTTCTGGTGCTGGCCAAGTCCGTAAAAGGCTTCGCTGGTACCGCGATTGAACTGCTGCGACGCCGTGACATATTGCCGCCCGTCGACCGTCTTCGGCAGGAAGCGGCGTGTATTGGCCTCGTCGAGCACCGTCTTGCCGGTGGCGTCGAGGAACCGGACATGCCCGGTCGCCAGGTCGACGTCCGCCGTATCCCGCGCCGTCTTGATGAGGACATGCCCTGCCCGCTCCGTCACCGTATACGCGCCCGCCTTTGGGGGGCTCGGCACCATCAGGCTCGTGGTGCGGGTCACGCCGATCGAACTCGTCGGGGCGGCGACGACGTGGATGATCCCGTCGCCGTGAACCGTGACCTCTACGCGCGCGGTCGCGCCGCCTGCGGGGGTCACGGCAATGCCGCCGTCGATCTTCTCGTATTCGCCGGGTGCAGCGGCGTGCGCGGAGGCGATCGCGCTGCTCGCCAGCAACAGGGTCAGGAATGGCTTGGTCATCTTACTCTCCAACAGTGCCGACGCCGCCAGCGGCGCGTCGATCGATAATGTTTCAGCGATATGCGCCCATCGTGACCCGGAGCAGCACGGGCTCGATCAGGTTGATCCCGTAGTCAGTCTGGTCGCCGTTCCAGATCCGGTCGCGCACCCAGACACTGTCCCGAAAATGCCCCTCCTCGACGCGCAGGATGAGGCCGTTTGCAGGGCCGCCCGGTCGCGCGCCGAAGTTGAGCCGGACATGGTCGCCCGCGACCAGGAAGACATTGGCGGACACGTGCGCGATCGCCGCGCCGCCGACGGGCTCGTTGCCCCATGGCGCGGGCTCGGTCTTGATCCAGGTCCAGTCCTTCTGACCGAACTGCCATTCGCCCCAGGTCGCAGCGATCGTCCAGTCGCCCATCACGGTCGACCGGGGCGTATTGTCGTCGGGTTTGAAAACGCCCCAGGTCGGACGCTCGAACGCGATCTTCGCCCACTCACGCGCCATGCCGGCGAACAGGGCATAGGGCTTGGCGATCGCGTCGAGCGTCGCCTCGTCCAGAGACCGGGCGCCGAGCGGATAGTTGACGTAGCCGGTATCATCCATCCCGAACGGCGCGTAGCCGATCGCGCCACGACCCAGCGCCCCGTAGAAATAGCGCGCGAATTCGCGGGCATTGCCGATTTCGGGAACCATCAGTGCATTGTCGGGCCGCGCATATTTATCGAGATATTGCGCGACGTTCTCGCTCGCACGGTCATAGATGTCTGGCGCGGCGAAATCGATCGACGGCGCTGCGGCCTTCCAGATATCGAGCACGTCCTGCTGCGGCCCGCCACTGGCGACGCCGGTCGGGTCGGGCACATTGGAAGGTCCGGCCAGCGATGCGTTGACGTACATCGGGATCGACTTGACCGTCTTGCCCGCCGCAGCGATCTCGTCGACATATCGTGCCGTGTGCCAGGTGTTGAACGCACGGTCGGCCTGCGCGCCAAACAATGCGGTCCAGCTTCCGGCAGGCTTGCCGAGCTTGCGCGTCAGCGCCGCGGGCACGGGCTTCGCGAACAGCGCGTTCGCCGCCGGGCTATAGTCGCGCGGGACGCGGTAGCTGCCGACCTCGTTTTCGGGCTGGACGAGGATGACCGTGTTCTGCGGATCATGCGCCTTGAGATAGCCGATCAGGCGTACAAAGGCGCGCTTGTCGGCCTCGAGCGTCGACCGGGCGACCGGCGTATGGACGGAGTGATCCTGCCCCGTCTTGTCCTTCATCCGGGGAAAGCGGCGATTGTCGAGCTTGACCCAGTCGGGCGTGTAGCCCGGCGCGGTATTCTTCCACGTTCCGAACCAGAGCAGGACGACCCGCTTGTCATGCGTGCGCGCCTCATCGAGCAGCGTCTGGACGAACGAGAAATCGAACTGCCCCTCGATCGGTTCGATCTGTTGCCAGGCAACGGGAATCTCGACGGTGTTCGCATGGATCCGCTCGAGCATCGGCCAGACCTTCGGCAGCGCGGAGGCGTAGTTGCTCGAGTTATTGACCTGCGCGCCGAGCATCAGGAAGGGCGCGCCGTCGACAATGAGAGCATGACGTCCGGCCTTCGTCTCGACGTGCGGCACCGGCGTCGCCTGTTGCGCATGTGCGGCGGTCACCAGCGCGGACATCGTCCAAGCAAGCAGCAGAGCCTGTCGTTTCATCGTCATCCCCTCAGCTCTTCTTGTTCCGGGCGACCGGATCGCCATAGACGACGCCGCGGCCGTCGGTGCCGATATAGACGCGGCCAAAGATCCGCGGATCGCCGCTGATCACGCGAAAGCGCAGTCCCCATTGATGCCGGTCGTCGTTGATCCGATGCCACGTCGTCGCCCCATCAATCGATCGCCACACCGCATCCTGTCCGGCCTGCTGGCCGATCGCGTAAAGTGCCGGCCAGCGGGCGCCGGCTGCCGCCTTGCCCAGACCGAATTGCGCGACGCGCAACCCTGCCCCGACCCGCGCCCAATGCACGCCGCCATCGACCGAGCGATACAGGTCGCCGCCAAGGTTGAGCCACAGCAGGCCCGCCGTGCCCGGCGTCGCTAGCAGCGGACTCTGCGCCTCCCGGTTGCGGCCCTGCGCGCTCGAAAGGTCAGCGGGGAGGCCCTGTGCAGCGACGGGCGTGAAATGCGCGCCGCCGTCCGTGCTGCGCAACACGCGGTTGTTCAGCGTGTCGACGACGTAGAAGCGGGATGGGTCGACCTTGTCGGCGACCGGCCGATGCCCCGCCGGAAGACCCTGGATCCGGACCCAGGTCTGCCCGCGATCGCGGGTCAGGACTGGATGTTCGGTCTCGACGATAAACGCCGCACCGTCTGCCGAGACGATGATCGGCGCATCGCCGGTCCGTTCGGACGCGCCCCTGCCGGGCGTGACGAGGGGTCGCCAGCTCCGGGCCCCATCCTGCGACCAGGCCAGGCTCGCGCCCGCGACCTCGCGACTATGGCTGCTGCCACTGCGGACGACCACCGCCGGCGCCAGTCCCGCATAATCGAGCGTGTTGGTGTTGGTCAGATAGGGGTTACGGTGGCTGTTGGGCGGTGAAACCGTCAGATCGTCGTGACGGAATCCCGCAATATCGCCGAACCCCGAGATCAACGGTGCGCCCCCCGTCGGGCTGATCAGCGTGATGATCGCGGTCTGCTCGATACCCCGTGTCCAGGGCTTCCACGGCATGGCACCGGGTCGGTCGAAAGCGCGTGTCTCGTACAGCGTCGCGCCGGTCACATAGGCGGCGTGGCCCGGGTCGAACGGATCGATCGCAAGCCCGGCGATCCAGTGCCCGAAATCCGCCGGGCCATCGAACGCAAGGAACGGGGTCTGCGTCACATCGCGCGTGCTGCGCTGGTAGAGCTGGTCCCAATGCGCACCCGCGTCGCTCGATCGCCAGACGGTGTCGACGGGGCGATAGCGATTGACGGTACTGACGGCGATGACGCGCGGATCCTGCGCCGACACCGCCACGCCCATATAGCCTCCCGCCGGCGCATCCGGGCGCTTGTCGGGGGTCACGTCCGTCCACGCATTGGTCGCGGGATCATATCGCCAGACACCGCCTCGCGTGATCCCGTTCGGCCCGATCGCGTTGGAAAAACGTCATCGTCAGGACGCCGTCCGCGCCGAGCACGGCCTTCACCGCGCGCATGCTGTCATCAGGCCCTCCGGACACGGTGCGCCACGACGCACCACCGTCATCGGACCGGAACAGATGCGCGCCGGGGTCCGCCTGGCCGACGAAGATCCGCCCGCGATGCGCGCGATCGAACAGGACGAAACTCAGCCCGCCATGCGTTGCGCGGGGCTGTACCGGTTTGCCGAGCCCCCCAACCGGAAAGCTGTCGACCTTTCGCCAATGCGCACCCGAATCGTCGCTTCGCGACAGGCCGTCATGGCGTGACCCGAACATCAGCGTCGCCGGGCGATGCGGGTCGATCGCAAGCCGTTCGCCAAGGCCGCGGCCATCCTCGTTGCCGCCCATCGAGAACGGTACCGGCGTGATCCGCCACCGCGCGCCACGGTCGTCCGATCGCCAGATCGCCGCTTCGCCCCGCGCCGACATGCCCGCCGCGAGATACACGATATCCGCATCGACCGGATCCGCGGCGATGCTCTCGATCCCCATATAGCTGCTGACGGCATTACCATCCTGCAACGGCAGCCAGGCACGCTCGGCCGCGTCCCAGCGATAGGCGCCGCCCATGTCGGTACGCAGATAGGCGAGCCCACGCTCGACGGTGCTGAAGATGATGCCGGGCGCGAAGCCGCCGCCACCGACCCGCACGTTGCGCCACGCATAGGGCGCACGAGCCGGAGAAACCTTGGCGTGCGACGCGGCGGGACGGGAATGCGCCGACAGGGCGAGCAACGCGATCGCGCTCGTCAAGACCACCCTCTTCCCCACCAGTCCCGTCCCCTCTAGCCTCGCAACCGATAAGCTCCGGTCGCGTCGCGCCGCTGTATTGCCTAATCCGATAGCGGTAACAAGGTTTGTATGATAAATTGCGGTAATTATATAATTGCGCCTGCCGAGGGCGCCGTAGGACACAGGAAAGGATCCACCGCATGGCGATGAAACACTGGCTCTTGCCAATGATACTTGTTGTGTTGCCAATCACCGTCGCCGCGCAGACGAGTGACGCAGACACGCCCTATGCCAGCGATCCGGTGGGTATCGTCGCCGACCCCTGCCCGCAACATCCAGCACCGGCCGATTCAGCCGGCTGGGCAGCGTGGAAACGGCATATGCTGACCCGCGACTTTGGCCAGTTGTGCCGTTACGCTGCGGATAATCGCGGACTCGCCGGCAAGACGGTCCGCGTCGTGTTCATGGGCGATTCGATCACCGACAACTGGATCCATGCCGACGCCGCATTGTTCTCGAACGGCGTGGTCGATCGCGGGATCAGCGGGCAGACGACCCCGCAGATGCTCGTCCGGTTCCGCAGCGATGTCATCGCGCTCAAACCGCGGGCAGTCCACATCATGGCCGGGACCAACGACATCGCCGGCAACACCGGCGCCGCGACGATCGAGACTGTCGAAGGCAATATCCGGAGCATGGCCGAACTCGCGCGCGCGCACGGGATCAAGGTGATCCTCGCCTCGGTTCCCCCCGCCGCCGCCTTTCCCTGGAGCCCCGACAAACGCCCGGTCCCGCAGATCGCCGCGCTCAACGACTGGCTGCGCGGCTTTGCCAAAGCCAATGGCTTCACCTATGTCGATTATCACGCCGCACTTTCGACGCCGGCGGGGGCGATGAAGCCCGGCTACGCAACCGACGGCGTCCACCCGACCCCGCAGGCTATGCCGCCATGCGCCCCCTCGCGACCGCGGCGATCGCCAAAGCGCTCGGCAGGTGACATTGGGGATTTCTGATCCCAGCGCATACAACCCGGCCGGAGGTTCACCGTGGCGAACCTCCGACCGGTGGCGCCAAGTGCGCGTGTCATGATCAAGCAATGATGCGTTGCAGAGGCTCTCCATCCTCAGCCTCACTCCAATGCTGGCACCAAATCAGGCGTCCGGGCTTTGGAACTGCTTACATCGGAATGACGCGCTGAGCCCGTCGCGCTCGCGGTTTCCAGAAGCACTTCCACGGCTGCATCGCTGATACGCCTAGCCGTTTCGAGCGCGGCGGCTGGGGTAAGCACAAAGTCCACGTCTGCAGGGCCGCGTACATGGACGACGGACCCTTCTGGGCTAGCATCGCTCGGCTCGTTGCCTGACGTCATACTGAGGCTTTCCCCGGGCTTGTTCGTCACCCAATCCCTTGCCTGAACGATCGACGTAAAAATCCGTGTATTTGGGTCGGGAATGCGTCCGGCTTGCAAATCTGCAAATCCCAACGACGACACGACGGCGGTTCTGTCCGCGTTGAGATGTCCAAGTCGCGCAACCATTGCGCGCAGCGCCTTGGTGACAAGAAGATCCCTGGGCACCGTGGCTCTGATTTCGATAATCAGCGATGTCGGCCGCCCCGAGACCAGAAGCCGTTTCAGCTCTTGCCGAAATGCCGGCTCAAACGTCGCCACCGTCGCGGCTGTCCAAACGCCTTTCTGGGTGACCGTCAGAAGCGGTATCGCAGGCTCTAGCTCGAAACAAAACATTGGTCACTCCCCCAGATAAGCGGGAGCACTCCAGCGTCTCTCAGCCAACGGAACGCCGTTGATGGTAGCTTTCGTAGACTTAAGTTAGGAAGTTCGCACCAACAATCTATATCCTTTGAGTCAGCCGCCCCCGTTCCGCCTCATACGGCAGGAGAGCTTCCCGACTGGTCCGGTAATCCGAAGCGCACCCGGAAGGCCCGCAGCGGAAAGCCTGGATGCCCAGAGCCGCAATATTTCAAGGGAACAATGTCCACATGGCTAGAATCTATCTCGCGTTTCTTGCGTCGGCAATGTCCGGTTTAAATGAGCTCGTCTGACGGCGGTAAAAGCAAAAATTGGCTACTTTGTGGGCCTTCTACTTTTCTGACTACCTTACGGACTAAGGACGCTAAACCGGGATATCGTTGATTGAAAAGCATCGGCCTATAGATACTCAACGAACTCGCAGCTTAGCTAATTCGCGAGGATATTTTATAGATCGGATTTAGCGCCTCGTTGATCAATTCCGATCAGGCGTGTCTGTTGTCGGATGCATAAGCCGCGCCCGCGCTGGACCGGTACGCATCGAATCTCTATATTGACGATGCGCCAGCTTCTGATCGGATGAAGCCATGGTCTTGTTGACCCTATCTCATCTCGTGAATGTTATCGTTGTGACGGTCATTCCAGCGTTGATCGCGCGCGACGTGCCCGCGATGACTGTGTGCTACGGCGTCGACAGTGCTGCGCGGCGTATCCTTGCATGCCTTTACGCGACCATCGCAATGGCCAGCGCCGTCGCGCTGATCGGTCAGGCTTCGGGCAATACGACGCTGTCGATCGCCATCGCCGGCGTCTTGTTTCCGATGCAGATAACCTACAAGCTGATGACCATACCCGCGGTCGGCTGGCGCAATCCGGTGGTAAAGAGCAACCTGGCCATCGCTCTGCTGCACACGGCAACCTTAGCTACGATTTGACACGAGCGCTTCTTGGACGCGCGAGGAGATAGCATTTCAAACGGCAGCTACCAGGATCGTCGCCGGGCGCCTGACCGCAAACATGTCAGGCCATCAGCAGCCTCGCCTTTCTGTACGTTAGTCTGATGTTCGCCGAGGGAGGACAGTGGAACGGCGGCTTTCGGGACGGCGGCCGGCAATAGCCGACATCGCGGCGATGCCTCTTCAAAAAAGATACAATATTGAGAAAGCCTTAGCAACGAGGCGCAGTTAACGGCTCTCTAGCTCGCCCTCGAAGTCATGATGGCCGAAGCGCGGGTGCGGTTCCTTACGCCCCACTCGCACAGGGGCAGCAGAGCCTCGATCAGCGTCATGCCAAACGGCGTGACGGTGTAATCGACCTTGGGCGGCACTTCGCCATAATCGTGACGAACCACTACGCCTGCCGAAGCGAGTTCACGCAATTGCTGGATCAGCACCTTTTCGCTGATACCGGCAACCGCCCGCTTGAGATCGCCGAACCGCCTCGGACCCGAGCTGAGATGGTACAGGATCAGCGGCTTCCACTTGCCGCCCATGATGGCCAGCGCGACATCAAGGCCACAGTCACTTGCAGCGTCAGATCGGGGAACGTTCATCAAGCCTCTTTGACACTTACCTTTAGGTAGGTTCTACCCGCAGTACCAGTGCCGGTCCATATCCCGGAAACGTGCGCGACGGGATCGATCATCTTTTCCGTCGCCACAATGGAGCTTGGACATGACCGACACCCCGACCATCCTGATCTATGCAACATATCGCATCCAGCTCAGCGACGTGGAGGCGTTCCGGGATATCGCTTCGCGCATGGGGAGCGCAGCCAGACTCCGGGACGGCTGTGTATTTCTCGACATTACGGAGGAAGTAGGTGCCGCCGGCACGTTCCGCCTGATTGAAGCCTGGCGAGATCAGGCGGCGTTGACGCGCACCTCTCCACGCCCGATTTTAAAGCGGTATTCGAAGAAGCCGGGAAACTCGGCATTATCGACCGTCAGGCGGACGCCTATTCAATTTCGGGCAGAGCGGCGTTTGATATGCCGTCCTGAGCTGAAAGAACGCGGCATCCGCGTGAACGTCGTCTCGTCCGGGAGGCACTGAAACACGTCTTATCCGGTACTATTTTGACGCAACGCCGGGAGCTGACGAAGAGCTGATCACAGGCGTTCCACTCCGGCGCCTGGGGCGGCTTGAACTTGTCGCGAGTGCCGTCCTGTTGCTGGCGTCGAGCGAGAGCGGCAAGGGCGCTACGCGAGACTTGGGGGATTCTCCACAACGAGATTACGCGGCAGGCCCCGCCCCCACGGCGAGGCCTGCCGAGGATCAGAACTGCCCGCGAACGCCTAGGCTGATGCGGCTGCCCGAGGATTCGTAGATTGCCGGAAAGGACGGATCCATCGTGTAGCCGGTCGTCTTCGCGTTCCCGACGTTGATGCCCTGCAGCTCGACACGGACGTTGCGCGTCACTTGATAGCTGGCGGCGACGTCGAACTGGCCATAGGCATCGCGGTAGACCGGATACATGTTGCGCTCGATCCGCTCCACATAGGCACCCTTGCGGTTGTACGAGACGCGCAGCGACAGCGGTCCCTTGTCGTAGAAGACCGTGGCATTGTAG
This sequence comes from Sphingomonas sp. Ant20, assembly GCF_000783375.1. Lineage (NCBI taxonomy): Bacteria > Pseudomonadati > Pseudomonadota > Alphaproteobacteria > Sphingomonadales > Sphingomonadaceae > Sphingomonas > Sphingomonas sp. Ant20. The sequence continues at coordinate 85,049 of NZ_JRVI01000014.1, read as the reverse complement.
GTCTTGTCGGCAAGGCCGATCGGCGAGGTATCGATGCCGAGGTCGGACTGCCCCGTCAGCGAACTGTTGAGGAAGGTGGCGTTGGCGTTGACGCCGAAGCCGTCCGCCCAGTCCGCGACCATGCCGAACGGGATCACTGCGTTCACCTCGACGCCGCTGACCTTGTACGCGCCCTTGGCGTTGACGGGCTGGTAGACGTCGAAGTCATAGACGCCGTTGACCGTGCCGTTGGCATTGTAGACCGTCACGCCGGGTACCTCACCGGTCAACTGGCTCTGCACCACACCCTTGATCTTCTTCCAGAAATAGGACGCTGCCAGAATACCGCCGCGCGGGAGATACTGCTCGAGGCCGACTTCCCACTGATCGGCAAGCGTAGGCTTCAGGCCGGGATTGCCGTCGGTGTACCGGAAATTGCCGATGCTCGCGATCCGCTTATACGCCAGATCGGTCAACGCCGGGCGGATCAGCGTCTTCGACGCGGCAGCGCGCAGGAACAGGCTGTCGGTCAGCTCGGCATGCGCGTTGAACGAGGGCAGGAATTTCTCATATTTGCCGTCGCTTGACACCGGCGCGGGGGTCAGGCCGATCGAGCCGCTCGGGTTCTGGACCTGCTGGAACCCTTCCGAATTGATCGTGGTGCGCAGATAGCGGCCACCCAGATTGACGAAGAGCGGCACGGCCACGTCGAACTCGAAATCGACCATCGCATAGCCGGCGATCGTCTCTTCCTTGACCTTGTAATAGTTCGCATCGCTGAACGGCGTGACGAACCCGTCGGGCCGGAAGAAGTCGCGCGCATAGGCGTTCGAGACCTGCGCCCAGCTCAGGTCGCGTGCCTGGTAGTTTTTCCCGCCGACGATGTCGGTGACGGTCTCGAGCGGGCTGTCGCCCAGCTTGCGGGTGTTGACATAGGCAGTGCTGCCGCGGGTCGGACCCTGGATCTTCTCCTCGCCATATTGACGCTCGTTGGTCTTGTCGGTGTAGCGACCACCGAAATTGAAGCGCTTGAGCACCGACGAGTCAAACTGGTAGCTCAGATCGATCTGAGCGGCATATTTGTCGTCCTTGATCTGTTCGCGCGTGGTCTCATAGGCTTCGAACAGATACGAATTCGGCGCATCGTACATGTCGATCGTCTTCGGATTGGCGCTCGGGATCGTTTCGCCGCCATTCTCGGTATAGCGCGTGCGCGAGGGCGCATAGGCGACGTGCTTCAGATTGGCATAGTCGAGCGTCTTCCTGGCGCCGGAATAGCCACCCAGTGCATTGATCTTCCAGTTGCCCGTCGTCCAGTTCATCTCCCCGCCGAACTGCCGATAGTCGGTCTCGTTGATATATTCCTTGCTCAGGAATTCATGCTGTGTGTTGGTGTAGGAGACGTCGCGCAGCACGACGATGCCGCTATCCGCGAGCGTCTTGGCATCAAATTCGTGGATCGTCTCGAGCGTCGAATTGCTCGATGCCGAATAGCCGGCAGCGTCATATTCGTCCTCGGTCGTGTCGTATGATCCGAGAAAGGCGTCGAACGCCAGGCTGAAATCATCACTCGGCTTGTACTGCACCGAGCCCGACAGCCCGAGGCGGTCCTGATCGTTCTGATAGACGCGGTCGCCGACCTTATCGAGGAAGACGATTCTGTTCTTGTTGGCTTCGGTGAACGTCACGCCAGCGTCGCGCTGCAATACCGCGATCGCCTGGTTGCGGTAGACGGTGTTGGCACGATCGGTCCAGCGCGCGATCGGGCGGAAGTTGATACCCGAGTTGGAATCGGTGCGGTTTGTGCGCTGCTGCTTGGCGACCGAGACCAGCACGCCAAAATCGCCAAAGGTCTTGCTGGCGAGAAACGAGAAGTTGGGATCGAACTTTTCGGAGATCGAATTATACGCGCCATCAACGCTGCCGACCACGCGAAGCCCGGGGTTGTCGAACGGCCGCGCGGTACGGATCAGCACGGAGCCGGCGATGCCGCCCTCCTCGTCCGCCGCCACCGGCGACTTCTGCACGGTGACCGACTGGATCAGTTCGGACGCGAAGATGTCGAACTCGACGTCGCGGCCGCCCGAGCCCGAGGCGGTCGCCAGCTTGTTGATGGACACGAAGGTGAATTCGCTCGGCAGGCCGCGGACGTTGACGCGTGTGCCGAGGCCGCGTTCGCGTTCGATCGTCACGCCGGGCACGCGCTGCAGCGCTTCGGAGAGATTTTGCTCGGGGAAGTCGGCGATATCGGTGGCGATGATCGAGTCCGAAAAGCCGATCGTGTTGCGCTTCATGTCGATCGCTTCTTCGAGGCTGCGGCGATACCCGGAGACGAGGATCTCGTCGCCCGTATCGGCCTCCTGGCTGACGGGCGCCGCGACGGTTTGGGCAGCGGCCGGCGCCACGGACAGTGCTGCGGTCGCGGCTCCCAGGAGCAGGGACGCCATGCGGTCGACATGCTTCAAATTACGGATCATTGTTCGGTTTCCCCCGGTGCTGATATGCCAGTGACACCTCGCGAGGTGATCGCTGGACGTGCGACGTCGCGCCCCGAACGCGTTTTCGTTCGAGATCATGGTATATTTCACTTAATGGAACGGCAGTCCGCCTGCGGTGATACGTTGGCTCTAGCGCACGCGACGACTATTGATCGGGCAGACCAGACAATTCTTCATGCCGTCGCGTTGCAGCAGCAAGCGTACGCGTCGCCCGACTTTATCGCTTACATCGGCTTGTCAAAATGACGGACGCCAGCAACCAGCCAAGATCTAAAACATCGCGCCCCCAATTTCCGCATCCGGCTCCAGGCTGAATGCGGTAAACTTGTGACGTGCATGTTACGATGCGGCATGACTTGATCGTCACGTCGATGGCTGTGGCATATATTCGGATCAGCACGGCCAATGGCTGGACGTGATTTCCGCGTCAGGGCCCGAAGCTCCGGAAAGCATTTCCATATCGCTAGGTGTCTGAAAACACCGTGCCTGTCATTCTGGTGCCATCAAACGCAGCTAGGGAAAGCGCTTGCCGTAGAAGGTATTCCCGATGTCCAGCGCTTCCTCGCTCGTTCCCCATCAAATCGTCGATTGCATGTCGACGGGCCGGTCCCCGACCGCTGCGGATCTGGACAATGTCGCTGCGCGGATGTGGCGCGAAGGCGCGCGTGACCGTTCGGCATTTTCCTGGGGCGAGCTTTCGCCCACGGCTGCCGATCGCATCGTAGCAATGCGGGCCGCGGTCCTCGCGTTGGAGGGCAGCGGTCTACGCTGAACCGCGCCCGTGCGATGCTCCGGATCGACGGCGCGTAGCCTCAAGTTGCGTGCAGCGTCTCGAAGAAGCGCAACAGGGCGGCATCGATTGACGATGCCCCGTCTTCGACCAGCCGTGAGTCCATGCGGACCTTGGCTGCCATCCCCGTCGTGCTTTGCGTCGCGACGGATACCTGTGTCACCAGGCGCCCGATCAGGTCGAGGTCTGTAGCAGTTCCATCCACGTTCCGGCTGATGACCTGGCCGCTCTGCGCCTGTTCGCCAATGCTCGACGCGAGATCATCGGTGCCGCGAGCCATGTCCTCGACCATCGCGCGAATATGCAATAGACCGGCATAGGCTGCGCCGGTGCCGCGTTGCATGCCAGTTATCTGCTCCGCAATCTCACCCGTCGCTTCCGCGGTCTGCGCGGCCAAGGATTTCACGGCGTCGGCAACGACGGCAAACCCCTTTCCGGCTTCGCCGACACGGGCCGCCTCTGAGCAGCCCCCACCGGGTGGTCCGGGTAGATAGTTAGTGCATTGTCGCCTCCGCCGCCATTGCCGGGCGTAGGTGGAGCGAAGCGGAACCGAAGGCTGGCAATGGCGGGGTCGCTGCTGCTGGCGCTGGAGGTCGATAGCCCAGGCTGCTGTGTGGTCGGACAGTGTTATAGTGACGCCGCCACGCCTCGATCAGCACCCTTGCCTCGGCGAGGCTGTAGAAGATCTCGCCGTTGAGCAGCTCGTCGCGAAGCGAACCGTTGAAGCTCTCGTTATAGCCGTTTTCCCATGGCGAGCCCGGCGCGATGTACAGCGTCTTCACGCCGATCTGGCCGAGCCATTTCTGGACCGCGGTAGCGATGAACTCGCTGCCATTGTCCGACCTGATATGCGCGGGCGGCCCCCGGGCGATGAACAGCTCGGCAAGCGCCGCCAGCACGTCTTCGTGTTTCAACTGACGTGCGACGATCAGCGCCAGGCATTCCCTGCTGGCCTCGTCGATGATCGTGAGGATCCGGAACTTGCGCCCGTCGTGCGTTCGCGCTTCGACAAAGTCGTATGCCCAGACATGCCCCGGATACTCCGGCCGCAGCCGGATGCACGAGCCGTCGTTCAACCACAGCCGGCCACGCTTGGGTTGCTTCTGTGGCACCTTCAGCCCCTCACGCCGCCAGATGCGTTCGACACGCTTATGATTCACCGACCACCCCGCGGCATGCAGCAGTGCGGTCACCCGGCGGTAACCGTAGCGTCCATACTGCCCGGCCAGCGCAACGATGTCCTCAGTCAGTGCCTGTTCGTCATCAGAGGTGGCTCGGTTTGTCTGAACAGCTCGGCGCGATTGCTAAGTGGAGCGTCCGCCGGTTTCATGCCGCTGCGAGAAGCGGTGGGTTGAAATAGACGTGATCGGGCGTCCTGCGGTCAAGCGACGAGTGTGGACGCCGTCCATTGTAGAAGGCGAAATAACGGCCGATCGAGGCGCGGGCCTCGCTGACCGAGCCATAGGCCCGCAGGTAAACCTCCTCGTATTTCACAGAGCGCCACAGGCGCTCGACGAACACGTTGTCGCGCCAGGCGCCGCGGCCGTCCATGCTGATCGCGACCTTCTCGCGGTGCAGGACGGCGGTGAACGCCATGCTGGTAAATTGGCTGCCCTGATCCGTGTTGAAGATTTCCGGAGCGCCGAAGCGCGTTAGCGCTTCTTCCAGAGCCTCGATGCAGAAATCGGTCTCCAGCGTGATCGATAAGCGCCAGCTGAGCACTCGTCGGCTGAACCAGTCGACGATAGCGATCAGATAGACGAAGCCGCGCGCCATTGAGATGTACGTGATGTCGGTCGCCCACACCTGGTTGGGGCGCGTCACTGCCAGCTTGCGCAGCAGATAGGGGTATATCTTGTGCCCTGGAGCCGGCTTCGAGGTGTTCGGCCGTCGGTAGATCGCCTCGATCGCCATCTTCTTCATCAGCGTCGAGACGTGCAGCCGGCCGACCTTGATGCCTTCGGCGGCAAGCAGGTCGCGCAACATCCGGCTACCAGCGAACGGGTAATCCATGTGCAACGCGTCGATGCGCCGCATGATCGTGAGGTCGGCAGCCGAGGTCGGCCTAGGCAGATAGTAGACGCTGCCGCGGCTGATCCCCAGTTCCCGCGCTTGCCGTGTGAGCGGCAACGCATGCGAACGGTCGATCATCGTCTTGCGCTCGGCAACAGTCCCGCCTTCCCGAGCGCCCCGGACAAAAAATCGTTCACCAGCGTCAACTCGCCGATCTTGGCATGCAACGTCTTCACATCGATCGCAGGCTCGGCTGGTTCACTATGGCCGTCCGACCCGAAAACCCCCGCTGCCCCTTCCAGCAACTGGCCGCGCCAGATCGTTATCTGGTTCGGGTGAACGTCGAACTGCTGCGCCAGCTCGGCCAGCGTCTTCTCGCCCCTCACGGCAGCCAAGGCCACCTTCGCCTTGAAGGCCGGGCTGTGGTTCCGGCGTGTTCGCTTCGTCATCTGAGCTCCTGTTCGGCAGCCATGCTGGCCGCCTTCAGGCAGAAACTCCACTTAGCAGCCTGTCCAGATTTGCCGAGCCACCTCTATCTGCCCCACACGGCACTTTGCGCTGCGTCGACCGATGCTGCCCGAGCACGCGACACACCCGTCGCTCGGATACGTCCAGCACCTCTTTCACTTGGTCAATGCAGCGTCGGCGCGCGCGGGGCTTAGAAGTTTCCCCGTGCCGCCTCCTGCAGGATCAGCTTGTCCAGTGTCAGGTCGGAGATCGCACGCCGCAGCCGCAGGTTCTCCTTCTCCAAATCCTTCATCCGACGAGCCTGATCCGTCTTCAGGCCACCATATTCCTTGCGCCAGCGGTAATAGGTTTGCTCGCTGACCGCGATCCGCCGACACGCCTCGGCGGTCGTCCCGCCCTGGCCCAGGACGATTTCAACTTCACGCAGCTTCCCGATGATCTCTTCCGGCTTATGCTTTTTCGCAGGCAGTCGTCGTCCCTTCCTTGATCCAGACTCTCATAGTCGTTGGACCGCTCAGAAGGGGGCAGCTCAGTGGAAGCATTACCGGAGGGGGTGCCACCGGTCACGGCCTAAGGCTCGTTTTGCCGCTGTTTTATCTGCGTAACGTAGGGCGGACGTCGCCGGATACCCGTCGGTCTGCGGAATACGTCAGGACTTCAACGGTTTTGTCGTTGAACTGGGGCGTAACCGTACTGCTTCCAGACGACCCACAAGCAGACGTTCAAGCCTGCTTTGCCGGCGCCCAGCTTCGGCCGTTCATTAATCTCCGCGATCGGACCGCTTCAAGCCTCGATTCCCGTTCATGATGTCGCCTTCCGGAGGCGAGACGCTTCGTTTCTCATCGGCGCCATACAGATTAGCTGCTACGCATAAGCGCCTAGCTTCTAGGACCCATTATGGCCGTCAACATTCCTACCGACGTGGTGCGCAGCTTCGTCGCGATCGTCGATGCCGGCTCGATGTTGCGCGCCGCGGACCGCGTGTTTGTCAGCCAGTCCGCGCTCAGCCTGCAGATGAAACGGCTGGAGGACCTGCTCCAGGTCGCGCTGTTCCGGCGGGAGGGCCGCAGGCTAGTCCTCTCGGTGCAGGGTGAACGGTTCCTGCCGCATGCGCGCGAACTGCTGAGCGTCAACGACCGTGCTCTGGCAGCACTTGCCGACGGCAGCCTCGCCGGCCCCGCTCGGATCGGGTTCGTGCAGGATTTCGCGGAAACGTTGTTGTCCGGCGTCTTGTCGGTGTTCGCGTCGAGCAACCCCGATGCGTCGCTCGACGTTCGCGTCGCGGGATCGGCCGAACTGCTCGATCTGCTTGCGACCGACCGTCTCGATATCGTCCTGTGCATCGGCGAGGAGACCGATAAGGCCGCCGTCGCCACCGCCGACATGCACTGGCTGGGTAATCCACGCCTGACCTCAGCCGCGATCCTGCCCTTGGCGGTGCTCCAGAAGCCATGCCGGTTCCGCGATGCCGCGATTGCTGCACTCGAGGCGGCAGGCAGACCCTACCGGATCGTGCTGGAGACGCCGAGCCTGTCGGCGCTCCGCGCGGCGGTGACGGGCGGGATCGGGATAACCTGTCGAACCGACGCTCTGATGGGGCTAGACTCGGAAATTCACGACGGGCTCCCCGGACTGCCCCGCGTCGCCTATGTTGTGCGCATCAACGACACGCGCCATCCGGTCCTCGACCGACTCCACGAAGTCGTCCTCCGTTCGATTGTTGAGTCGGCCAGCGCAGATTGACGCTCTTCAGGGCAGCAAAGGCTTTCTTTTCCGGTCGAACAACGCGTTGAAATCGATGGCTTTTTGAGCTCGTATTTGCAACGCTCATAAGACTGGCAAGTCATTCTCCATTGAAACGATGGGAATTGAGACCGCATTGAAGGTGCTCCGGAAAACGAAGCGTCCGAAAGGCTGTCCATGGCGAAGACGTCCCAACGATCGACCAGCCGATCATGGCAGAGCAAGCTGCAGCGTAGCCGCTGGGTATCGCCAATAGCACTCATGCTGGCCTGGGAAGCGGCATCCCGGATTGGCCTGATCCCAACCCGCACGCTAGCGGCGCCTTCGCAGGTGTTAGGAACACTCTGGTCGATGATCGTGTCGGGCGAATTGCCCGCAAACCTCGCCGTATCGCTCGGCCGCGCCGCCGCCGGTCTGGTGATCGGCGTCAGCCTAGGCATCGTCCTCGCGCTGATCGCCGGCCTTACCCGTGAGGGCGAAGCGGCGGTCGACTCGCCCGTTCAGATGCTCCGGACATTGCCTGCGCTGGCGCTGTCGCCGCTGTTCATCGTCTGGTTCGGGATCGGCGAGACCCCCAAGATCGCGCTGATCGCGTTCGCGACGCTCTTCCCGGTCTATCTCAACCTCTACAACGGGATCCGCGGCGTCGATGTCCGGCTGATCGACGCAGGGCGCAGCTTCGGCCTTTCACGCGGACAGATCGTCACCGACATCGTCCTGCCAGCCGCGCTGCCGCAACTGCTGGTCGGTCTGCGCTACGCCTTCTCGGTCGCGGTGCTGATCCTTGTGGTCGCCGAGCAGATCAACGCCTCGGCGGGCCTCGGCTTCCTGATCAACAACGCCCGCGATTTCATGAGGACCGACATCATCGTCGTGTGCCTGCTCGTCTATGCCGGGCTCGGCCTCGTCGCCGACCAGTCCGTGCGCCTGATCGAAGACCGCGCGCTCGCGTGGCGCCCCAAGCTCGTCGAGGCCTGACATGAACATGATCTCTCACATCATTCCGATGCCGCAACCCATTCGCCCCGTCGTCAGACTGTCACGCTTCTCGCGCAGTTTCGGCGCCGATACCGTGCTCGACGATCTCCATCTCGAGATTGTGCAGGGCGAATTCGTCGCGCTGCTCGGCCGTTCGGGGTCGGGCAAGACGACGTTGCTGCGGACGCTCGCGGGACTCGATACCGCCGAAGCACAGGACGTGACGATCCCGACGTCGCGTGCGGTCGTCTTCCAAGATGCGCGGTTGCTGCCGTGGAAGCGGGTGTGGCGCAATGTCGGGCTCGGACTGAAAGGCGCCGACGTGCGCGACCGAGCAGAAGCGGCACTGCGCGAAGTCGGGCTTGGCCACCGGCTGGATGCGTGGCCCCTGACGCTATCGGGTGGGGAAGCGCAGCGTGTGGCGCTCGCCCGCGCGCTGGTCCGCGAACCGAAACTGCTGCTGCTCGACGAGCCGTTCGCAGCACTCGACGCGCTGACCCGCGTCAAGATGCACGGCCTCGTGATGGCGCTGTGGCGCGCGCACAAACCCGCGGTGCTGCTGGTGACGCACGACGTCGACGAGGCGATCGCGCTGGCCGACCGCGTGCTGGTGCTCGATAAAGGGCGGATCGTTGTCGAGGAGCGGATCTCGGTCCCGCGCGGTCAGCGAACGAGCATCGCGGCGGCATTGCGCGAGCGGTTGTTGAGTTCGCTCGGTGTCGAGCGGGACGAGCCCCTGCCCTTCGTGAAGGCCGAGTGATGGCGAGCTTGGTTCAGGATCGCCCGCGGCTCGACCGGCTGCGCGACTTCGTCACCGGCATCGGCGCGTTGCTGGATCGTACCCGCGACGAGCGTTCAATGCTCGAGGAAGGCAGCGCTGCACTCGGCAGACTGGTGGCGCACGACGACTGGCTGCCCGATGCCTATGCCGCGCCCGACCCTGACCGCTATCGCCAGTACCTGCTCCACTGCGACAGCCGCGAGCGCTTCTCGGTCGTCAGCTTCGTCTGGGGACCGGGACAGGCCACGCCGATCCACGATCACCGCGTCTGGGGGTTGGTCGGAGTCTTGCGCGGCGCCGAACTGTCCGAACGGTTCGCGCGGTATCCGGATGGCGGACTCCACGCGGTCGGCGCGATCGAGCGGCTCGAAGCGGGTGAGGTGGAGGCGGTCTCGCCATCGGTCGGCGATATCCACCGCGTATCGAACGCGTTCGACGACCGCGTGTCGATCAGCATCCACCTCTACGGCAGCAATATCGGCGCGGTCGAACGCGCGACCTATGACGCGGCGGGCACGCCGAAGCGGTTCGTGTCGGGTTATGCCAACGCCGTGCTGCCGAACCTCTGGGACCGCTCGGGAGCCCCCGCATGACTACCCCAAACGACATCCGCACCGCGCTGCTGCTTGGACATGAAGTCGCGTTACTCGACGTCCGTCATGAGGCGGCATTCGCGACTGGCCATCCGTTGTTCGCCGCCAACCTCGCCTTCGATCGTATCGACCTCGAATCGGCGATCCGCCTGCCGCGCAAGGACGTGCCGATCGTGCTGTACGATGACGGCGAAGGCTATGTAGCGACCGCCGCCGCAACGCTGACAGCTCTTGGCTATACGAACATCGAGACGCTTGAAGGCGGACTCGAAGGCTGGCGCGCGACGGGCTTCGAAGTCTTCGAGGACGTGAACTCCTATTCGAAGGCGTTCGGCGAACTGGTCGAGGCGCGCCGCCACACGCCGTGGCTCGCAGCCGAGGACGTCGCCGCGCTGATCGAGGAAAAGGCCGACATCGTGATCCTCGATGCGCGCCGGTTCGAGGAATATGCGACGATGAACATCCCCGGCTCGACCAGCGTGCCAGGTGCGGAACTCGTATTGCGCGTGGCCGAGGCAGTGCCCGACCCCGACACGACGATCATCGTCAACTGCGCTGGTCGCACGCGGAGCATCATCGGCACGCAGTCGCTGATCAACGCCGGAATCCCCAACCGGGTCGTCGCGCTGCGCAACGGCACGATCGGCTGGACACTGGCGGGCCAGTCGCTGGCACATGGCAGCGACCGTCCTGCGCCCGAGGTGCGGCAGAGCGACGAGACCACGGCTACGGCCCGCGCCGTCGCCTACCGCGCCGGGGTCAAGCGCCTGACGCCAGCGGAACTCACGACGCTTGAGCGCGACACAAGCCGCACACTTTACCGTTTCGATGTGCGCCGTCCGGACGAATACGAAGCTGGTCACGTCGCAGGCTTCCGGTCCTATCCCGGCGGCCAGCTCGTGCAGGAAACCGACATCGCCGCGCCCGTCCGCGCGCGCGCATCGTCCTCGCCGACGACATCGGGCCGCGAGCCGACATGACCGCATCGTGGCTCGCGCAAATGGGATGGGACGTATTCGTCCTGGACGGCGGCTTCGACGGTCTGCTCGAAACCGGTGCCGGTCCGACGATCCCGCCGGGCGATCCCGCGCACCGGTACAAGCGTCCCTACGAAGGCACCGACAACGCCGCCGCCGCCATGCAGGCCTATCTCGACTGGGAATACGGCCTGGTCGACCAGCTCGCGCGCGACGGCACGCACGGCTTCTACGTCATTTGATCCCCGAACGCCCCCACAGGAGACACGTCATGCCCGTCAAGTTCATCGGCTATATCGGTTTCAACGACGCGTCCGAAATCCACGGCGTCGGCAAGGCACGCGGCCTCGACAAGGCCTATGTCGAGCCGCCGCGATCGCGCAGGAAAAGGGTGGTTTCGACCGCGTCCTGATCCCGTTCGGCTCAGACAGCCCCGAAAGCCAGATCGTCGCCGCGCACGCCGCAGCCATTACCACCAAGCTCGGTTTCCTGATCGCGCACCGCCCCGGCTTTACCCAGCCCACGCTCGCCGCGCGCCAGCTGGCGACGCTCGACCAGCTCTCCGGCGGGCGCGTCGCAGTCCACATCATCACCGGCGGGGCGGACAGCGAAATGGCACGCGACGGCGATCACTCGGTGAAGGACGATCGCTACGCCCGCACCGACGAATATCTGGAGATCCTGAAACAGGAATGGTCATCCGCCACGCCGTTCGATCACGACGGCCGTTTCTACAACGTCCGCCAGGCGTTCAGCCAGATCAAGCCAACCAATCTGCCCGTTTTCTTCGGCGGATCGTCGCCCGCCGCGATCGACGTCGCCGGGCGCCACGCGGACGTCTACGCGCTGTGGGGCGAGACGCAGGCGCAGGTGCGCGAAGCAGTCGGCACGATTCGCCACGCCGCCGCGCGCTATGGTCGCAATCCCGGCTTCTCGCTGTCGCTGCGCCCGGTGATCGCTGATACCGAAGAAGCGGCATGGAAAAAAGGCCGACCAGATCGTCGAGAAGGTGCGCGACCTCCGCGAGACGGCAGGCGTTGCAATCAGTGGTCACGCGCCACCGAACGCCGGCTCGCAGCGGCTCCTCGACACCGCCAACCAGGGCTACCGCGTCGACAAGCGCCTGTGGACGGGTGTCGCGGCGCTCGGCGGCGCGCAGGGCAATTCGACCGGACTGGTCGGCACGCCCGAACAGGTCGCGGACGCGATGCTCGATTACTATGACCTCGGCATCGACCATTTCCTGATCCGCGGCTTCGAGCCGTTGCAGGACGCGATCGACTACGGACGCGACCTGCTGCCGGTTGTCCACGAGCTGATCGCCGAGCGCGATGCAGAGCGCGATCTCGAACCGAAGCGGGCGGTGGGCTGATGCCGGACTGGACGGATGACGAGGGGGTGGCCGCGACGCCGCCCCCTCCAGCGGAAGGCCTGAAACGCTGGTGGCCGTTGCTGCTGGCCGTCGTGCTCGCGGCAGGCCTGTACGCGTGGCTCGGACGCGGCGGGGCGAGCGGCGACGTGCTGCACGTCGGCAGCCAGCGCGGCGGCACGAAGGCGCTGATGCTCGCCTCGGGCGTGCTCGAGGGTGCGCCCTACCGCGTCGAATGGTCCGAATTCCCCGCCGCGCAGACGCTGCTGGAGGCGATCGGCGCGGGTGCCGTCGACGTCGGGATGGTCGGCGACGCGCCGTTCCACTTCGCCTATCAGAGTGGCAGTCCGATCAAGGCGGTGGCGGTGCAGTCCGCGACGTCGCGACCGCGCGAAAGCCTCGCGATCCTCGTGCCAGCGCGGTCGCGGATCGTCGATTCAGGCAGTCTGCGCGGCAAGCGGATCGCGACGACACGCGGCTCGGTCGGCCACTACCTCCTTCTGCGTGCGCTCGATGCGAAGGGTCTTAAGCCCGCCGACGTCCGCCTGATCTTCCTCGCGCCGGGTGATGCCAAGGCGGCGTTCGATACGGGCTCGATCGATGCCTGGTCGATCTGGTCCCCCTATAGTGGGACCGCGCTCGCCGAAGGGGCGCGCGTCGTCGCCGATGGCGCGGACTATCTCAGCGGTTATGGCTTTGACGCGGCGAACGCGAGCGCGGCAACGGCGAAGAAGGCGATCCTGACCGATTACCTGAAACGCGAATCCCACGCACTCGATTGGGCCCGCGCGCATCCAGAAGACTATGCCGAGGTGCTCGCCAAGGAGACTGGTCTGCCGCTCAAGATCGCACTGTTCCATGCCAGGCATCTGCCAATGGCACGGGTACCGCTCGACGACACAGTGAAGGCCGAGGAACGCGATGTCGTCGCTCAGTTCCGCAAGGCAGGCGCGGTGACAGGCGATAGACCGCTCGACGACGCGTATCTCCCGCTCGACCAAGGAGCGCCCGGTGCACGCTGAGCTTCGAATGCGGGCCTGACCCGACCGCGGCTGCGCCGCACGACCGTCTCTCGTTCTTCCTTCGCGCGTCCCCGCTTCGGCGGGATCGGAGACGCGCGCCTAGCCCACGGACATCATCATGACATCGACCTCTCGCCTGCTCGCCGGTGTCGCCCTCGCGACCCTCGCTCAACCCGCCTTCGCGCAAAACGCGCCACCGGCCCCCGCGACGACCTTAACCGCGCCGGATACGGGCGGCGGCACCGACGACACTATCATCGTCACCGGTGTGCGTGGCGGACAGGCGCGGACCGTCGCCGACAGCCCGGTGCCAATCGACGTCATCAGCCGCCGCGAGCTGCAGGCGACCGGCCGCACCGGGTTGAAGGAAATCCTCGGCAACATCGTACCCTCGCTGACGATGCCCGCACTCGGCGGCGGCGGCACCTCCGCGAGCGTCAAGCCGATCGCGATCCGCGGGCTCTCGGGCGACTATCTGCTCGTGCTGGTCAACGGCAAACGCCGCCACACCACGTCGCTGATCAACAACCTCTCGCGTATCTCGGGCGGTTCGACCCCGGTCGATATCGACTTGATCCCGACCAACGCGGTCGGCCGCATCGAAGTGCTCCGCGACGGTGCGGCGGCGCAATACGGCTCGGATGCGGTGTCGGGAGTCATCAACATCATCCTCGACGACGCGCCCAAGGGCGGGCGTTTCTCGATCACCGGCGGCCAGCAATATTCGAAGGGCGCGCCGCTGCTCCAGACCGATCTCAGCTATGGCACGAAACTCGGCGAAGGCGGGTTCTTCCGCGCCGCGGTCGAAGCCAAATACCATGATCGCGCGGACTCCTCCGCCGACGCAGTGCCGCGGATTTTGCCGCTGGTGAACGGCCAACCCGACCCGCGCGAGGCGACACTCGACCATGTCTATGCCGGCGGATACGGACGCTCGAACCGCGACAAGATGATCAACGGCTCGTACAATGCCGAGCTGCCGGTCGGCGATACGCTGCGCCTCTACAGCTTCTCGACGCTCAGCTACCGCGACATTCGCGACGCGCGCGGCGCCTATATCCCCTCCTCCACCGGCTATGGCGGCCAGGCGAACACTAGCGGCGTGGCGGTCCTGCCGCAGCTCTACCCGACCGGTTTCCAGGCGTATCGGCGGATCAAGGAAACCGATTTCCAGGTCACCGGCGGCGCGAAGGGCGATCTGGCGGGCTGGGCATGGGACCTGAGTTCCAGCTTCGGCCGCGATCGCGTCTGGCTGGGTGCCGAGAACACGTTGAACCCTTCGATCGGGCCGACCAGCCCGACCAGCTTCTACATGGGCACGCAGATCCAGGATCTATGGGTCAACAATCTCGATCTCAGTCGCGACGTCGAGGTCGGCCTTGCCAAGCCGCTGTCGATCTCGGTCGGCGCGGAGCATCGCTGGGAACGCTTCCAGTCACGTGCGGGCGAACCCGACAGCTATCGCAACGGCGGCTACCAGATTCCGGTCGACGACACGCCGTTCGGGCAACTCTATGGCGGTCGCTATCCGTCGCCGGGGCTCGTATCGTTCACCGGCACCTCGCCCGCCGACGCCGCCTCGCTCAGCCGCAACAACCTGGCCGGCTATGTCGATCTTGCGACCAACGTCACCGACGCGTGGTTCATCGGCGTCGCCGGTCGGTTCGAGCATTACGACGACACCGCCGGCAATACGCTCAGCGGCAAGGTCTCGACGCGCTATGAACTCGCGCCCGGCCTTGCTATCCGCGGCGGCGTCAACACCGGCTTTCGCGCGCCGTCGCTCGCGCAGACCGGATTTTCGACCACGCAGAACACCACGACGGTGATCGGCAACACGCCCGTCTCGACGATCGCCAAGTTCCTGCCGGTGAATAGTGCCGCGGCGATTGCGCTGGGTGCACAACCGCTGAAGCCGGAAAAGTCGCTCAACTACACCGCGGGCATCACCTACGAAGCCGGTGCCCTGCATCTCACGCTCGACGCGTATCAGATCCGCGTCAACGACCGCATCGTCAAGACCGAATTCCTCGGCACGGCGTCGAACGGCGGCACCGCGATCCGCGACATCTTGATCGCCAACGGCGTGACCGGCGTCGACAGCGCACAGTTCTTCACCAACGCGATCGACACGCGCACGCGTGGCATCGACGCGGTCGCGGAATACACGTTGCGCACGACCGGCCTCGGCGCTTTCCGGTTGAGCGCGGCGTATAGCTACAACAAGACCAAGATCCTCAGCATCGCCGACAATCCCGCCGCGCTCAGTTCGCTCAACGTCGTGCTGTTCGGCCGCCAGGCGCAGCGTGATCTGGTGGCGGCGCTACCGCGTACGAAGCTGGTGCTGACCAACGATTGGTCGCTCGGTCGCGTCCATGCGCTCGCGCGCGCAACGCGTTACGGCCGTTACACCGAATCGAGCAACGTCGCGAGCGGCGACCGGACCTTCGGCGGCAAATGGGTCGCAGATCTCGACATCGGCTACGACCTGACCGACCGCGTCACGCTCGCGGTCGGCGCCAACAACCTGTTCGACACCTATCCCGATCGTAACGGCCTAATCGCCGCCGATGGCAGCGGTGCCTATGGCGGGTTCGCCCCGTTCGGGCTCAGCGGCGGATCCTATTACGCGCGGGTGGGCGTGTCGCTGTGAGCCGCCAGATGCACCTTGCGCTGTTCGTGACCGCGGACGGCATTCACCACGCGGCTGGCGGCATCCGCAAGCAGGTGGCGCGGACCAAGGCTTTGGTTTCTACCGCCGCCTCGCTGCACAAGCCGAAGCCGCCAAGTTCGACATGCTGTTCGTCGCCGACAAGCTGGCGGTCGACGATCTCTACGGGAACCACTTCTCAACGACGGTCCGCTACCGCGCGTCGCGAGGCACTGAGCCGCTTACGCTGCTGTCGGCGCTTGCGGTCACGACCGAGCGCATCGGCCTCGGCGGGACGATCTCGACCAGCTATACCGAGCCCTATCACGTCGCCCGGATGTTCGCGTCGATCGACCATCTCAGCGGCGGTCGCGCGGCGTGGAACGCGGTGACCTCGGTCAGCGACGCCGAAGCACATAATTTCGGCCGCGCCGAGCATTACGACCACGCCACGCGCTATGACCGCGCCGCCGAATATCTCGATGTCGTCCGCCGGCTCTGGGATACGTGGGAAGAAGACGCGATCGCGCCTGACAAGGCGGCCAGCATTTATGGCGATCCGGCGAAGGTCCATTACGCCGATCATGCGGGCAAGTGGTTCGACGTGAAGGGCCCCCTGTCGCTGCCGCGTCCGCCGCAGGGTCACCCGGTGTTGATCCAGGCCGGGGCATCCGGCGCGTTCCAAGATCTCGCGACGCGCAACGCTGAGGTGGTTTTCGCGGTCTATCCCGACATCAATCGTGCGAAGGCCGGCTATCGCCGCTTCAAGGATGATGTCGCCGCCGCCGGACGATCGCCGGACGCGGTCAGGATCCTCCCCGGCATGGTACCGATCATCGCCGACAGCGACGATGCCGCTGCCGACCTGCTCGGCGAACTCGACGCGCTGGTCGAACCGCTGGCGGGGCTCAGCTTCATGTCGGGGAGCATGAACTACGACCTCGCCGACCACGCGCTCGACGAGCCCGTTCCCGACATCCGCGACCTCATCCGGGGTAGCAAAGGCCGCTTCCACTACGTCATCGGCAAGGCGATCGAGGAAGGCTGGACCTTCGCCGACCTCGGTCGCTGGTACGGGTCGAGCCTGTCGTTCGCCAAGATGGTCGGCAGCCCGCGCACCGTCGCCGACGAGATGCAACGCTGGCTCGTCGAAGAAGCCTGCGACGGGTTCGTCGTCATGCCAGCGTTCATGCCGGCGGGCGTCGACCGGATGCTGCACGACGTCGTGCCGTTGCTCCAGTCACGCGGCGTATTCCGCCGCGACTATTCTGCATCGACATTGCGCGGCCATTTCGGGCTCGATCGCCCCGCCAACAGCTTTCACGTGTGAGGAGACCGTTCATGACCGAATCCGTCCGCGCCGCGCTTGGCGCGTTGCAAGACGAGCGTGACCACAGCTGGACGCCTGCGCAGCTGGGCCTGAACGCCAGCCAGCGACACGAACTCGTCATCGGCTTCGATCAGTCGCGCGCGATCAAGATCGGCGATCCGATGCCAAACTTCTCGCTCGAAGCCGTGGATGGTACGACGATACGACTGGACAGCCTGATCGCCACGGGCCCTGCCGTGCTGATCTTCTTCAGGTTCGCCGGCTGCCCCGCATGCAACGTCGCACTACCGGTCTATCAGCGCGCGCTCTGGCCCACCCTGCGCGACCTAGGTGTACCGCTCGTCGCGATCAGCCCGCAGATTCCATCGAGACTGTCAGAGATACAGCAACGCCACGCGCTCGACTTCACCATCGCGACCGACCGCGACAACCACCTCGCACGCCAGTTCGGCATCACCTTTGAAGCGAACTCAGCAACCCAGCAGGCCGCGACAATACCCTTGGGGGAGGTGACCGGCACGGGCACGTGGGAATTGCCTTTCCCAACGGCGCTTGTGGTCGACGAAAAAGGTGTTGTCGCCTGGATGGATGTGACGCCCGACTGGATGAAAAGGACCGAGGCGGACGCCATCATCGACGCCGTCCGATCGATCATCGTGAAAGTCTAATTCATCAGAAAGTTGAGCGATGCCCATGGCCGCTTCGTGCCACCGCAAACAGCCATGGCGCTTGCACATTTCGGGTCGATCGAGACGCGAGCAGTCGGCACGATCAATTTGCCGCATTCACTCCAGGACCGAAAGCCCGGCCGCAGCGACGCCGGCAAGCGCACATGCCTCGTCATTGTCGGATGTGTCGCCGGTCACGCCGACAGCTCCGATCAACTGGCCCTCTGCATCGACGATGAGCATGCCGCCCGCCGCAGGCACGACGCCGTGCGGAGAGATCGGTCCGAGCGACGCGATGAACGTCGGTCGCTCCGACGCCATCTCCGCGATCTTGCGGCTCGATACGCCCAGCGCGAGCGACCCGCCCGCCTTAGCCATCGCGATTTGGGGCCGCAGCGTCGAAGCCCCGTCTTCACGCTGCAGCGCGACGAGGTGCCCTCCGGGATCGAGCACCGCCACGCAGAGTGGCTTGAAACCGAGCTCCACCCTCCGCTGCAGCGTCGCCGTGATAATCTTGCTGGCAAGTTCGAGCGTGATGCGCACCATGCATGGTTCCTTTGTATCGACCGCTATCCGGCACGACGGGTAATAGGCGTAAGGTTGGCCGGGATAATGGCCAATGGGAGGAATGCCTCTACTGCCTTTGGCGATCACGCGGCGCCCGATTTGCGCAATTGCTGCACACAAATATGCCCCGGTTGATCGGCCCAAACAAATGCTTTGCGGCCCACATCGGGGGTCGATCGTTAAAACCGTCATGCGGCAGTCGACCTTCGTCGACTGCGAACGTGCGATTGTGGAGTACGTATGATGGGCGATATTCTGGCGAGCCGACTTCGCCTCGACGTGGTCACAACGGGAAAGGGCGTAGGCGCGGAGGTTCGGGGCATCGATCTTCGGACGCTCGATGATCGGCAGTTCGCCGACCTGCACCGAGCCTGGCTCGACAATCTCGTCCTGCTGGTCCGCGACCAATCGCTGTCGGATGCGGATCTGATCGCCTTCAGCCGTCGGTTCGGGGACCTCGATCTCGCGCCTATCCAGGAAACCGGCCGCCGTTTCGTCGAGGGGCTGCCCGAACTCTATGTCGTCTCGAACGTGGTCGAGGGCGGCGTCCCGATCGGCAGCCTCGGCAATGGCGAAGCGGTCTGGCACACCGACATGTCCTATGTCGAAGTCCCGCCCCAGGCGAGCGCGCTTTATGCGCTGGAAGTGCCACCGACGGGCGGCAATACGAGCTTTATCGATATGTACGCCGTGTACACGGCGCTGCCCGATGACCTGAAGGCGCGCATCGCCGGACGCCGCGTAAAGCACGACGGCACCTACAACAGCGGTGGTTTCCTGCGCCAGGGCGTCACGCCGAGCGACGATCCGCGCGAGGCACCCGCAGTCTGCACCCGTTGGTCTACACGCATCCAGAGACCGGGCGTCCCGCACTGTATCTCGCCGCCGGCGAAATGCCTATATCGATGGTCTGGATCTGGCTGAATCCGAAGCGCTGCTCGACGAGCTTTGGGATCATGTCGACGGCGACCGATTTGGCTGGAGCCATCAATGGCGCAAGGGTGATCTGGTGCTGTGGGACAATCGCTGCACCATGCACCGCCGTGATGCGTTCGATCCGGCAGCGCGGCGTGTGATGCACAGGACGCAGATCAAGGGGACGGGTCGACCTGCATGACGGGCCGTGGCTTGGGCCGGTCCGAGGCGGTCGCCCGTCACGTGCCGCGGTGGATGAGCATCCCGAACCGCATCCTCGCGGTACTCTGCCTGATGTATCTGGTCCTTTACATCGACCGGGTGAACCTGGCGACGGTGGGCCCGCGGATGACCGCCGAACTCGGGATGAGCAACACCCAGTTCGGCCTCGCAATCTCCGCCTTTTCCTATCCCTATGCGCTAATCCAGCTTTCCGGCGGTCGGGTCATCGACCGCTTCGGGCCGCGACGCATGCTGCTGATTTGCGGTGCGATCGTCTGCGTGACGACGGTGTTGACCGGGCTGGTGGGCGGGATGGCATCGCTGTTCGCACTGCGTCTCGCGCTGGGCATTGGCGAGGGGTTCGCTTTTCCGGCAGCGACGCGTGCAATGGCGACGTGGTTGCCACCGGCGCGCTGGGGCTTTGCGCAAGGGATCACGCATGCCGCGGCACGCCTCGGCAATGCGCTGACCCCGCCGCTGCTGGTCGGTTTGATGGCCCTCGTATCCTGGCGAGGGGCGTTCGTGGTGCTCGGACTTGCAAGCGCGGTCTGGGTAATCCTGTGGCTGGTGGTCGCGCGGGAGAACCCTGAACGCCACCCCGGCATGTCCGACGAGGAACGCGCCGAACTGGCCCCGGCCGCGCAACAGGCTGCCACCACGCCTCCCGTCCCGTGGTGGCGGCTCGCGCGACGGATCGCGCCCGTAACAGCCGTCGATTTCTGCTATGGCTGGACGTTGTGGGTGTTCCTGACCTGGCTCCCTTCGTTCTTCTTCAAAAATTACGGTCTCGACCTGAAGCACTCGGCGCTGTTCTCGGGCGGCGTGCTGTTGGGTGGCGTGATCGGCGACTGGGTCGGTGGAGCAGCCAGTGACTATATCTACCGCAAGACCGGCAGCCTGCAGGCGGCGCGGCGCAATCTGATCATCGTCGGGATGGTCGGCGCTTTCGTGTTTCTCGTGCCCGTGGTCCTCACTCACGATCTGACGACGGTAGCCATATGCCTGTCGCTCGCCTTCTTCTTCTCCGAGCTTGTGGTGGCGCCGATCTGGGCCGTACCGATGGACATCGCGCCGCAATATGCCGGCACCGCCAGCGGCATGATGAATTTCGGCTTCGGCATTGCCGGTATCCTCTCTCCGCTGGTGTTCGGCGCGGCGGTAGACCTGACTGGCAGCTGGTCGATCCCGTTCTGCGCCTCGCTGGCGCTACTCTTGGTCGGCGCCGGTCTGTCGTTCTTCATGCACCCCGAAAAGCCTTTTCAGGCTGAAGGATCTCACTGAGCCTGAAGGTGGAAAGCGCCGCTTTGCATGATTTGGTGGCCAGGACAGCCATATCGCAGCGGAAGCTAGCGGTCCTGAGATCGGTCGAGACCCAAGATAGAACGGTCTGGCGCGTATCTGAGCAGCTATGTTGCGCCACTGATCGGATGAAGGCAGCATTAACCGCTCATGCAAAGGGAGACCGATTGTGTCTGTTGCTATCCTGGATAGCCGTCGGCTGACGCTCATCGCACTCGTCCCCGACAAGGCCGTCTCTATATTCGGGCGGATCCGGGAGTTGCCGCGGTTTGGCGATGCGCAGTATATCGCTGTTCACAGTCGTACCGCTGCTGAGCGAACAGCGCTGGCCGCGCGGATTGATGCCGCCGTATCGGCGTCCGATCGTGCGGTCATGCTCCTGGCACAGGGCAGCGCCTGTGCGGCCGCCGCATGGTGGGCCCGACTGTCGCCTAAAGCCTATACCGCGAACGTTGCGGGCGCCCTGTTGGTCGCCCCCGGAGGCGCAGGCTCGCATCACGGTCATTTTGCGGCACCGAAAATCGGATTGCCCTTCCCGTCGATCGTCGTCGGTGCTGATGACGAAGCGCAGCGTTTGGGCGTGGAATGGGGCAGTCGCCTCATCGATGGCCCGCTACTGAATGCGGCGACGGCGCCGACCAGCCGCCTACGCGCCATCATCGATCGCTTCACTTCCGCCGTCGTCAATCGCGACGTCGTTGCCGCGCATCGTATCATCCAGCAATCGGTGACGCCTAGCTGCACGGCGGCCGTTAAGTGAGACCAGCCGTGCATTCGGCGATGTGAGCGCGCTGGCAGAAATCGCCATATTTTTCGTTTGGTGGCAGTGCGCTTCCTATCGTGGCAGCGAAGCAAACCTATCCCATCCACGCACCTTTGCTTGCTTTTAATTCCCATCGATAAAGGGGATGTTAGCAGGAGCAATGGAGGTGATATGCGAAACGTCGTCGCGAGGATGCCCGCCCTAGAGTGGCCTACGTTGGCCATCGCCGTCCTGATATACGCCAGCTGGATAGCGCTTACTGCGTTTCACGCGCAGGTTCCGCTACCCGTGCTGGTCGTCCTCGGCGGATGGCTGGTCGCCTGGCAGGGATCGCTGCAACACGAGACGATCCACGGCCATCCGACCGGAGTCGGCCGGATCGACAGCGCGATCGGCTTTGCCCCCTTGTCGCTCTGGCTGCCGTATCGGCTATATCGCCGAAGCCATCTCGCACATCATGCGCCAAGGTGATCACCGATCCCCGACACGATCCCGAATCGCGTTACCGTCTATCGCGGCACGGCGCCCTCGCCGCTTCGCTGCAATCGACCCTGGTCGGCCAGATGATCTTCGGCCCAACCTTGTCGATTGGCCGATTCCTGATCGGCGAGGCGCGACGTGCCGTCCGCAGTCCTGCTGCTGTCGCGCGAGACTGGACACCGCATCTGATCGGCGTCGCCGGGGTTTTGTGGTGGCTGGATCATGTCGGATTACCCCTTGCCACCTATCTGCTGGCCTTCGTCTATCCAGGCACCGCGCTGACGATGCTGCGTTCCTATGCCGAGCATCGCGCCGACCTGGCGAGCCCCGGACGCGCCGCCATCGTCGAGCGGGGCGGTCTGTTCGCCTTGCTGTATCTCAACAATAATCTCCATGCCGCCCACCACGAACGTCCACGGCTCGCCTGGTATCGCCTGCCGTCCTATCACCGCAGCCACCGGGACCGGTTCGTGGCGCAAGGCGCGCCGGTGTATCGCGGCTATGGCGAGATCCTAAGCCGGTTCGCGTTTCGATCGCATGACGACATGCTTCATCCCGATCACCGGGCACGCTCCGCATGACGCGACTGGTCGCGTCGCTCGGGATGTACGATCATCCGGCGCAACAAGGCGCGAACGATCGAATCTGGTCCGCAATCGCCCGTATCCTGCGCACGCGCGGCGTCGAAGGCGTGCCCGATGTCCTCGACAGGACGCGTCACGTTCATGACCTCTGGCGGGACACGAGCCTGCTGTTCGGCCAGGCGTGCGGCTATCCGCTGATCGCCGACGATAGCCTTGCTCTGCAAGTCATCGCCTTGCCGATCTACGACGTGCCGGGGGCGACGAATAGCGACGCGACGCATGCCAGCGTGCTGGTGGCGCGCGCGAACGACGGACACAGCTTGCTCAGCGACTATCGCGACACCCGCGCCGCGATCAACGATCCGCAGTCGAACACCGGCATGAACCTGTTCCGTGCGACACTGGCGCCGATCGCCGAGACGGATGTCTTCTTCGCCAGCGTGGTGCAGACCGGATCGCACCGCGCCAGTGTCGCCGCGATCACCGCAGCGGACGCGGATATCGCCGCGATCGACACCGTCACCTATGCCACGCTGATACGTCACGAACCCGATCTGACCGCCCCGCTCAAGATCGTCGCGCGCAGCCCCGCCTCTCCGACCCTGCCGTTTGTGACGTCGGCGAACACGAGTATCGAGACGATCGCGGCGCTGCGGCTGGCCTTGCAGCAGGTCATGACGGACCCTCGCCTCGCGGACGATCGCGCCGTGCTCGCGTTAGCAGGTATTGTGACCGCGAACGTCGACGCGCTGGCCCCGATCCTTAGGTTAGAACAGTCGGCGATCCGCTATGGTTATCCGGACCTGCGATGACCGTCGCGCCACATCAGCAAGTGCCCGATCTCGACGACGCCATCGCGGCCCTGCGGGCGGCACGCGCCGCTTGGCGACGCGAAGATGGTGGACGACACAGCGTCGCTCATTTCCCGTCGCGCATCGAGGTCGAGCGCGCGATCGGCGATCTCGTCGTCGCGCTGTTTCCCGGGCGACTTGGCGGCTATGCCGGGGATAGCGCGGGGGGAAGACAGGTTCGTCGCCGCGGCGTTGCGCCGCGCTTTAACGATCTTGCAGCGACAGGTCGAAAGCGAATTCGCCTATTGGCAGGAGGAGTCAGCACAAGCGTTCGATCCCGGCCAGTCGGCGATGATCGTCCGCCTCTTCGTCGGTGAACTTGGCGCGATCCGAGAATTGGTCGACGCCGATGTCCGCGCCGCGTTTCTTGGCGATCCGGCGGCACGCAGCGCAGATGAAATCCTGATCTGCTATCCCGGTATCGTGGCCATGCTCCATCACCGCATCGCGCATGCGCTTTACGATCTGGGAGCGCCGATCGTTGCGCGGATCGTGTCCGAACTCGCCAACACGCGTACCGGCATAGACATCCATCCCGGCGCCACAATCGGGCGGGGTGTCTTCATTGACCACGGCACCGGCGTGGTGATCGGCGAGACCGCGATCGTGGGCGACCGCGTCCAGATCTACCAGCATGTAACACTCGGCGCGCGCAGCCCGCTCGGCGTGACGGACATGTCCGTGCGTGAGCGATTGGCCCGCCATCCGATCGTCGAGGACGACGTGGTGATCTATGCCGGGGCCACCATCCTGGGGCGCGTGACGATCGGTCGCGGCGCGACGATCGGTGGCAATGTCTGGCTGCTGGAGGACGTGCCGCCCGACAGCGTCGTGGCGCAGCCGACCGCGTTGATCCTGAAAGGCGACGCCGCCACCCAGTTGCACGAGACGTTGCGCGGGCGAACCGCGTGACGCGATTCTTTCCCTCGTGTCGCGATGCCAGCCGTCGCGATGCGGAGCCCGCACGCCCGGTGATCGGCGTGGTGTGCTGCAACGAAGTCGCCGATCGTCCGATCCAGGCGGTCGCCACCCGCTTCATCGATCCGCTCGTGCAGTATGCGGACGCGACTGTTCTGCTGGTACCGGCGGTTGCGGACGCACTGGACGCCCGGTCGCTGGCGACTCGGCTCGATGGCCTGCTGCTCACCGGATCGCGGTCGAATGTCGCTGGCGACCGCTACGGCGGGGTCGACGTGGCAGCCGATACGCTGGATCTCGACCGCGATACCGTGGCGTTCGATCTTGCCGCGCAGATGATCGAGGCGAGCCGACCGGTCTTCGGCATCTGTCGCGGACTGCAGGAACTGAACGTTCTGTTCGGTGGTACGCTGACCGATGCCGAAGCGGGGCACCACCGCGAGAACGGCGACGCGACGGCGTATGAAACGCTGTTCGATCATGTCCACGATGTCGCCTTGCAGACCGGCGGGCTGCTCGAAACGGCGATGGCGCGGTCGAACGTCACGGTGACGTCGGTCCATCGCCAGGGCGTCGATCGACTTGGTGGGGGTCTCAGCGTCGAGGCGGTTGCAACCGACGACGGCCTGATCGAGGCATTTTCTGCACGGCCCTGCGGCGGTGACGTCGTCGCCGTCCAATGGCATCCCGAATGGGATGTCGCGGTTAGCGACGCCAGTCGCGCATTTTTCTCTCTCATCGGCCGGTCGCTTCGAAACTCGATGACTTCGTAAGCTAACACCCGCGTAGCCTATCCGCTAAACAGCTAGGCCGATAACTGTCTTGGTAATCATTAGACGCATACCCGGACGTTCTGGCCACCCTCCCCGCTTTCCAACTCTTGCCATTCATTCATATTTGATGTCGTGCCCGCAGGCCCGGCGACCTGCTCCTTGGCAGGCCCCGCGACTGATTCGAGACCGAACTGGGGAGCGGGCGGCGGCTACCCACGCACTTGACTTCGGGTCATTCGCGCCCGCAAGACTGCCTCACTGACGTGAGCTTTCCGATGGACTCCTAATGACGCTCGATATTCGTGGAAGCCTGAAGAACACCAAGATGAGTTCAGACGGATACGTCGTCCTTGAAGAACTAATCTCGAACTCGATCGACGCTTTCCTTATCCGGCAGCACGCCGATCCAGGAGCGCGGAGTCTTGCGGTCTCGATTGAGGTCGACATTACGTCGTCTGGCCTGCTTGCCGATGGCACTAACATATCGATCACCTGCACTGACAATGGCTGCGGCTTCGGTGACGACCAGGCCGACGCGTTCGTGACCAAGGACACGTCATATAAAGATGACCTCGCCATCGCCGGGATCGGCAAGTGCAAGGGTTCGGGCCGCATCCAGTACTTTCACCACTTCGAGCGCGTGGGGGTGCGGAGCACGTTCCGCAACGAGGCGGGGGTCGCGACCCGCACACTCGTGCCCGACGCCGCACGCAAGAAAATTGACGCCGCCGACTTCATCATCAGCGACGGCGACGAACGCCAGATAGGCACCGCGATCAGGCTCGAGGGACTCAGAGACGCGACCTGGGTAAAGCTTTTCAAGACCGAAGCCTTGGCCGACGTCTTCTCGGCCGCGAACATGCGCCGCCACATGCTGATCGCGTTCCTGCAGCGCCTTGTGAGCCTCACGTCGCAGTTGGGCGAATTCGTGATCGCGTTTGAAACCCGACACTCCGATGGTAGCAGAAAGCGGAGCAGCCTGACAGCAGCGGATCTACCGGAAGTCACGGTGGTCAGGTCTACCGAGGTCGCCGAACGCGATCCTCAATCCGGTGACCCGCTAGGGAGCACCCAGAGCTTCACGCTCTCCCACTACCGACTGGACGCCCAGACCTTCGACCTTCCGCGCAACGCGATCTCGTTCTGCGCCAGATCCTCGCCGGTGCTCGACATAACCAGGAGATACCTGAAGACGGTCGCCGAGCAGAATCGCCCGATCGAAGGCTTTCACCACATCGTTCTGATCGAGGCCGACCTCCTCGACCGGCGCGTTAACGAGCAGCGCGACGGATTCCACGAGATCCCCGACGAGATGCCGGTTTACGACCTCTTCACGGACGCTACCGTCGCATTCGCCGACATCTACGAACAGATCGATCCCATGATCGCGGAGATGGTCACCCCCTCCGGCTGGAGCAAGGATGACGTCATCAAGGACGTGGCCGACAAGTTCGGCGTGATCCAGGCGATGCTCACCGACACCGACACGCGGGTCATCTACGGCGACACCGCCAAGTCCGTTGCCGAGCGCGTGCTGAAGAAGTATCAGGAACGCATCGTCGCCGACACCGCCGAGATTTTCGACCTGCGCGCGGAGATCGAGACGGCTGAACCGCACACCGCCGACTTCCGCCACAAGATCAACGAGCTATCGTGGAAGTACACCTCGTCCCTGAAGACGTTCGACATGGCGAACCTCTCTCAGCTCGTCGTCCGTCGGGCGGCGATCGTTGAGATCCTAAAGCTCGCCTGCGGACGCGGCCTCGCCGTGCAGGCCGCCAAAGACGGCCACCGTCGCAAGGATGAGCAAATCATCCATAGCATCTTCTTCCCGATGCGGAAGGACAGCCGTGAGACGGCCGACCACGACATCTGGCTCCTGAGCGAGGAATATCAGTACTACGACTACATCGCGTCCGATAAGCCGCTCTCCCAGATCGAATGGGACGACGGAGGGAAGCTGTTCGATCCTAACATCGACGCCGAGCTGGCGGAGACCCTGCGCCGCCGGACCAAGGATCATTCCGCCAAGAGACCCGACATCGCGATCTTTGGAGAAGAGGGCTCGGCGATCATCATAGAATTCAAGGCGCCGAGCGTTCCATTGGATGAGCACATCGGCGACCTGTCGCGCTACGCGCATCTGCTTGCAGCGAAGTCGAACGGACGCCTCAAGAAGTTCTACGGCTATCTAATCGGAGACACGGTCGATCCGCTGGGAATGATCGGCTGGAAGAAGTTCGCGTCCGGCCGCAGCTTCTTCCACACTAGTGCTCTAGAAGATCCAGACACCGGACGCATGCTGGGCGAGCTGTATGCTGAGACCCTCCTTTACGAGGACATCGTGGACCGGGCGAGCAAACGGATTGGAGTGTACCGGGAGAAGCTGCAGATCGACTTTTCGAAGAAGTAGCATGTTGTCCACTTCCAACAGGCGATGTGATCTATGAAGCCGGGGGAAACTGACGAATCCGGTGTGCCGCGACCGCCGTCCGACGGAGAGCTCGACGCCGTAGTCGCAGATCTCCAGCGGTCGGTCCAGGAATGGGCCACCCGGCACGAACTCTGGTTCGACTGCGGCTTCCAGTCCTACGCGGAACGGGTCGACGGAGAACCTGGGATCACGCCCGTCGTTACGATCCTCCATTTCGACGGCGACCTGGGCCGAGCGCTCGACGGCGAATTCGATGGCCTCGACTTAGAATTCCACGAACTGCTGAAACGCCACGGCTTCTGGTATGAGCGAAACGACGCCGTCAGCGCACACATATACCCCGCGGACGAAAGCCCGCTGCTCCAGCCGTTCCTCGACCAGGCGAACTGGCAGTGGGTCTGCAGCCTGGTCCAGCAGGACGTGGCTGACATCCACGAGGAGCTGTATTTACATTTCGCGAAGCGTCCGGCCGATCTTGAGCGCCTGACGTGGAGAGAGTATGAGATACTTCTCTTCAGGATCTTCCAGAACCAAGGGTTCACCTGCGAACTCGGCCCAGGCACCAACGACGGTGGCGTCGACATTCGGATCCTGCAACGCGATCCGCTTGGCGACGTACTGACCCTCGTCCAGGCTAAGCACTACGCACCGAAGAACAAGATCGACCTCTCCGCCGTCGCGGCACTTCACGGTGTGGCCGATGTGGAGGCGGCGCAGAGAAGCGTCTTCGTCACGACCTCCGACTATCTGCCGTCAGCGCGTAGATTCGCCAGCAGAACCAAGATCCCGATGACGCTCGCGACGTCCGAGCATGTGCGGGACTGGTGTCGGAACGCGAGCAACGGGATCATCCGCGACAAATCCAAGCTAATCGCGCCCGAAGTGGTCTCGCGTTTGATCCAAGACCTAGCGATACCCGATCCCCGCATCGTTCACGCGAACACCGGCTACTCGATGATTATGAACCAGTTCGCAATCGTGCTGAAGGAGACCAAGCACGCGGCGCTACTGATGGCCATACCCGCACGAACGATATCGGACGATGGCTATGGCCAGAGGGGCCTCGAAGTCCCCGACATCGGCCCCGCCTGCCTCGCTCGACTGTCGGCGGACACAGTCTTCCGTGCAAAGCGATCCGTTTGCAACCACGAAGTCAGCTACTGGACGGGTAGCAACCTGTTCTCGCCTTGGAACGGGACGCCAGCACACTTCGATCTCTGCGATTGAGACGGGCAAGACCGTTCAACACCCCCACTCTGCAAAGCGATCTGCTCCGCTTGAATTTTGCAAGAAGTCACGAGTGCTTTTGCGATCCGAGAAGCACCATCTGGATGACCAAATAGTCGTAGCTGCTACACGACTAGCTGAATGAACGCCTGCTCCCGTCCGATTGCCGCCAGCAATCAGACAGGCAGATTCCCACCCGCGCAGGGTTCGGGGCCTCTACCCTGCCGTTGAATGAATGTCCGGTTACCGCCGGCCGTCACCCGAAAGCGGACCGGCAGCTTTCCACCAGTTTTTACCGCAAATGCGGGCAGTCCGCATGCACCGCGATGGCGCCGTTCGCTCTTTGAAGCTGTGCGTTCCTGCAGCTTTGGAATCTGCTGCCAGAACGCGGTGCGGTTCTCCATCAAAGAAGCTTCTTCCGCCTGCAGATAGCAGGCATTTTTGGCCGAATTACCTCAGCCAACCGGCCGTAAATGCCCCTGCCGCCCCCGCGACGTTTATGATAAAAGGCGGCATGCTCAAGACAAGAATGAAGCGGGTCGCCGATCGCGGCGATCACGCCGTGCGGCGCCTTGCCGAGATCGAAGCCTCGATCGCGGACCTTTCCAACGAGGATCTGCTCGATTTGGCTGACATCTTTAAAGCCGAGCCCCGCTCATCAATCGGGGATATGGCATTCGTTGAAATGGCGCGGCGGAATATCAGTCTTTAGAGACCGGTCAGGAATGAATTAGCAGGATCATGGGACTACCAAGGAGCATCGGCTGCCCCAAGGATCGCCCGCAATTTTGCATGATCATCAACGGAGCGACGACATAGCGATGATAGCGATTGGTACGCGGATCAACGAGATAGGCACGTTGGTCCGCGATGGCGGAGCCTTCTATCTTCGCCGCGATGTCGGTGGCCGCTACGAGCTGGAATTGCATCGTACCCCCGTAGATCTGGTAGAAAAGCGCGTCCGGCTCATCGGCACACTGGTTGGCCGAAATCTGGTGAACGCTGACGGCGTTGCGCCAGCTTAGTTGGCTGGACATTCCTGTTCAGTCGTCAGCCACTGGCCGCGATTCTGATTCAACCTGACTCATTGGCGTTGCGCACAAACCACGAACGGGCATCATCCATGCCATGGAACAGCGGATCATTCATGCCTGCGGTCATGAGCAGGCTCATCATCTTACCGGCTTTGAAAGCCAGCAGGAACGTAAAGCCAAGTGGCTGAAGACGACTACCTGTCGAGACTGCTTCGTTGCGAAAAAGCGGGCTGAGGAGGTCGCTGCGGCAGCGTTGAGCAGCGCCGCTGTCTCACACCTTGTTCTTCCGCCGCTAGCGGGGACCGATCGGCAAATCGGATGGGCGTCGACGATCAGGACCAAGCGGCTCGCAGCGCTAACCAACTCAAACAGCGACGCCGACTGTAGCGCATGCCTTCGGGTCACTGACGCCAAATGGTGGATCGATCACCGCGATCTGACGGACGTCGATCTGATGGCAGCAGTTACGAAGGCATCGGACATCCAGGACGTCAGGGCAGTGACGGCGTCGATAACCGACATGCCTCGGACGGCATGATCACCTAGCTGACGCCGTCGCACGACCAGCCTTGCAGAAACGGTGTCATTGATAGCACGAACTTTAACGGGATACCGCGCGCTCCCCCCCCTGCCCGAGATCCAAGCCGGTGCGAAACGTCCGTCTTCATCACAGTGCTTTTAGGGTATGCTCTAAGTGCACCAGCTCCAGGATGGTCTGTTTAACGTAAGAGAACGACGTTAGATTTCTGGTCGATTTGCTCGCCTGGTCCGGCTGAGGTCTTAACCAACGAGGACCATACGGAACCCAATCAAACGGCACCGATGAGCCTCCGTGCTGGGTAACGAGGAACGTCTCTGTCTCTGCCTCGAGAACGTCCTGCGAGGCGGTGTCGCGGCGAGAAAAATCTCCGTGCTGAACCCGGATCTCAACGGCTACGATTGGGGACTTTTCTGCCCGGCAGCTATCGGACACGTGGGGGTCTATAGCTGCCGCTCGCTTTTCCGCCTTTGTCCTGAAAACCATGGTCATTTGGGAGAGCCGAAACGTACGCTGGACGGGCAGGATGCGCGAAACGCGTAGATTGGATCGTTCGCATTCTGCCGCGCTGGCATGAACTCACCCGCTTATCGAATTCTCGAAAAGCACCGGGAATCGAGGTATCGCGGTACCCACCGACGACGGACAGGCGAGCATGACAGATCATTTCAACGGCATCGCCGTCTTTGTCGAGGTCGCCAACGCCGCCAGCTTCACTCGAGCAGCCGAACGGCTCGGCCTCACCAAATCCGCCGTAAGCAAGGCCATCACGCGTCTCGAGGAACGGCTTGGCGAAACCCTGTTCACCCGATCAACGCGCAACCTGACGCTCACCGTCAGCGGAGAGGCGTACTTGGCGAGCTGCGTCGCCGCGATCGACATCCTGCGCGACACGGAAGACGCGCTGGGTGGGCATGGCGAAGCCCCTCGCGGCCGCTTGCGGATCGACATGCCTGCCGCGTTCGGGTGCCGTGTGCTGGTTCCCTTGCTAACTGAGATCTGCAAGGCCAACCCCGACCTGCAACTGTCCCTCAGCTTCACCGACCGGGTAATCGACCCGATCGAAGAGGGGGTGGATCTTGTCGTCCGCTTCGGGCGGAGCAGGGATGCGGCCGGGCTGATGGCGAAGACGCTGGTGGAGCAGCCGCAGCATATCTGCGCATCGCCGGCGTATCTGGCGCGGCATGGGACGCCAGCCAGCCTCGACGATCTGGCGCAGCATGTGTGCCTGGTCGGCTTCAGGTCAGTTCGGGCATACGGACTGGATTCGGCTGTAAGTGGACAGATGTTTGTTGCAAGAACACCGAGGACGATCTCGCCTGGACGATCAAACCGCAGCCGGCCATCGATCGAGTGCCATTTCAGCGATGGAGAAAAGTTCGTTGATCGTAGCGCCGTCGCGCGCTTGAACGGACATGCCTTCCATGACCGTATTGATGAATTTGCCTAGGACGGCCGGATCAGTATCGGCCGCAAGCTCGCCCTGCGCGGCGCCCCGATGTAAACGCTCGATCAGGAGGGCCTCCGCCGCGATACGCTTGTCGCGCAGCAGGCATTCGATGGCGGCGGACGCGGGCGACACGGCTGCCGCTGCCGAATACATGAAGCAGCCGGCCGGCGTTTCAGGTTCCGAGAACGATGACGCCGCTCGTTCCAGCAGGCCTTTGACGGCCTCGAAGGTGGACAACGCCGGATCGTTGATGGGTTCATAGAGGTGGACGCTGAACGTCGCGGCGTAGCGCTCGATCACCGCCGCGAACAGCCCCGCCTTGTTGTCAAACGCCGCATAGAGACTGGCGGCGGCGACGCCAGTCTCCGCCACCAGATCGGCCATCGACGTCGCCTCGTAGCCGCGCTGCCAGAACAGCCGTACCGCCTTGTCGAGCGCAGCGTCAGTGTTGAACTCTCGAGGGCGGCCTGCGCCACGACGGGCTTTCGTGTCTGTCATGTCTCGTGCCCGATATGGAATGATCGATAAATAATAGCTTGAACCTTGTCACTGACACCGATACAGAACGGTCGTTCAATAATCAAGGAATGGTCCATGAGCCGCATCGTTCGGATCCACGAATATGGCGACGCCAGCGTCCTCAAGATTGAAGATGTGGCAGTGCGCGCGCCCGCGGCCGACGAGGTGCAGATCGCTGTCAAGGCGATAGGCATAAACCGCGCCGAAGTGATGTTCCGCAACCATGCCTACCTTCAGGAAGCCGAGTTCCCGAGCCGCCTCGGCTACGAGGCTGCCGGTATTGTCGGCACGGTCGGCGCGGACGTGACCGGGTTTGCGGAAGGCGAAGCCGTCAGCCTCATCCCCCCGCTCGATATCGCGCGCTGGGGCACCTATGGCGAGGTCGCCAACGTGCCTGCCCGCCTCGTCGTCAAGCATCCGGCGGCGCTTTCGTTCGAGGAAGCGGCGGCCGTGTGGATGCAGTATGTCACCGCTTGGGGTGCGCTGGTGGAGCAGGCGAAGCTCGGCGAGGGCGATTTCGTCATCGTCACCGCTGCTTCCAGCAGCGTCGGTCTTGCTGCCTTCCAGATTGCGCGGATGGTCGGCGCGACGGTGATCGCGACGACGCGTACCGGCGCCAAGCGCCAGGCCCTGATTGATGCCGGTGCACATCATGTCGTCGCGACCGGGGAAGAGGATCTGGTAGCAAAGGTGATGGAGATAACCGATGGTGCAGGTGCGCGCGTGGTGCTCGACCCGGTCGGAGGCCCGTCGTTCGAGCCGCTGACCGCGAGCATGGCGCGCGGCGGCATTCTGCTTGAATATGGCGCGCTCAGCGGCGAGCCGACGCCGTTCCCGTTGTTCTCCGTGCTGGGCAAGAGCCTCACGCTCAAGGGTTATCTCTACAGCGAGATCGTCTCGGACGACGCCGCGCTCGATCGCGCCAAGGCGTTCATTGTGGCGGGACTGGAATCGGGCGCGCTCAAGCCGCGGATCGCGCGCACCTTCTCGCTCGACGCCATCCAAGACGCACACCGCTTCCTCGAATCGAATGACCAGATCGGCAAGGTAGTCGTTACGGTCTGACCGGCAAACCTGGGGGAGCGAGCGATGGCTCCCCCTCCCGGACACAGGATCGGACCCTCAGCGCCTATGCCGTCGCTGTGGCGCAGGCTTGAAAGCATGACCGCTCCTCCTCCGCGTACCAGACCTGTCTTAGGGTAACGTGGCGGCTATGCCTGCCCGATCGGAGAGGGCGCATTTTGAAAATGGCCGGGGAACCTCGCTTGATTAAAGAAGCGCCAGTCTCTGGACAGGATTGAAACTCCCCCCCTGTATAGTATGCTGAAGCGATTTCTTGAGAAAGCGCGATGCCACATTCACCAGAGGACAAGAAACGAGCCATCACACGCTTGCGGCGTATCAAGGGCCAGGCGGACGCTTTGGAACGCGCGATCGAAGCCGGGGCCGATTGCACCCCCCTGCTGCAGCAAATTGTAGCCATGCGAGGCGCGACAAATGGACTGATGGCAGAAGTTATGGAGAGTCACCTTAGGGAAACATTCGGTGCCGGTGCAGATCCGGCCGTCAAAAGCGAGAACGGCAATCACGATGACAAGGTGGAGGGCGTAATGAAGATTCTGCGTACATATCTTAAGTAACGACATCAGCGATCTTCTTGCCCCTGCTCTTCCGCAGTTAGAGCGAAAGCCTCGTGTCTTGCTACCCGGTGCCGTTCACCAGAGTGCAGCCTTTTGGCGTTCCGTCCCTCGACTTTGTTGTCGGCGTAGCGAGCGCGAGCGTCTTCTCCGGCGTTTTTCCAGGGCGTCAGGATCGATGGACCCTTCAAGATCGATGGGCGGGTCGCAGGCTGTGGCGACACAGAGGTGGAGGCCTGCGAAGCGAAGCTACCCCTACATGCCTTCTCTGGTTTGACATCCTTACTCGGATACCCCTTGTATACTGGCAGGGAGTATGAAAAATATACTCCCTGCCAGTATGAGAGCGTCGACGAATTTCCAATGGCGCAACGGCCTCGCACCGGCAATCGGTTTCAATCAACGAGGGTATCCCAACATGAAATCTCGCGCCGCTGTAGCCTTCGAGGCGGGCAAGCCACTCGAAATCGTCGAGATTGATGTCGCCCCACCCCGGAAGGGCGAAGTGCTCATCCGGGTGACGCACACCGGCGTGTGCCACACCGATGCGTACACGCTGGCGGGTAATGATCCGGAGGGCGTTTTCCCTGTGGTTCTAGGCCACGAGGGTGCGGGTATCGTTGTCGAGGTCGGTGAGGGCGTCACGAGCGTCAGGCCGGGCGATCACGTGATTCCGCTCTACACCGCCGAATGCGGCAAGTGCGATTTCTGCGTGTCGGGCAAGACCAACCTGTGCGTCGCTGTCCGCGAAACGCAGGGCAAGGGCTTGATGCCCGATGGCACCACCCGCTTTTCGTACAATGGCCAGCCCCTCTATCATTACATGGGCTGTTCAACCTTCAGTGAATATACTGTCGTCGCCGAAGTCTCGCTCGCCAAGATCAATCCTGAGGCAAACCCCGAACATGTCTGCCTGCTCGGCTGCGGCGTCACGACCGGCATCGGCGCAGTCCACAATACCGCCAAGGTCCAGCCCGGAGACTCGGTCGCAGTGTTCGGCCTGGGCGGCATCGGCCTCGCGGCAATTCAGGGTGCGCGCCAGGCGAAGGCGGGACGCATCATCGCCATCGACACCAATCCGTCCAAGTTCGAGCTGGCACGCCAATTCGGTGCGACCGAGTGCATCAACCCCAAGGACCATGACAAGCCCATCCAGCAAGTGCTGATCGAGATGACGGGCTGGGGCATTGATCATACCTTCGAGTGCATCGGCAACGTCCACGTCATGCGCGCCGCGCTTGAATCAGCGCACCGTGGCTGGGGTCAGTCGATCGTGATTGGCGTTGCCGGCGCGGGCGAAGAGATCTCCACCCGTCCATTCCAGCTCGTTACGGGCCGCGTCTGGAAGGGGTCCGCTTTCGGCGGCGTCAAGGGACGTACACAGCTCCCCGGCATGGTCGAGGACGCCATGAGAGGCGATATAGATCTGGCCCCGTTCGTTACCCACACCATGGGTTTAGAGGAAATCAACGAGGCGTTCGAACTGATGCTCGAAGGAAAGTCGATCCGCACGGTTATCCACTACTGACCGGCCGATCCAAGCCGACCCAGAACGCTTTCGTTGAGAGCTTCAACGGCCGCCTGCGCGACGAATGCCTCAACGATACGCTGTTCACCTCGCTGGCTCACGCCAAGGCCGTGCTGGCTGCTTGGCGGCAGGACTACAACACCGTCAGGTCGGCCTCACAACTCGGCGGGCGTACCCACACCCAGATCGCCGACCAACTTGGTCCGGCATGCCCCGGACCAATTGGTATGTCCTCAACCACCAGCCATGAACCATGTGGACTCTACGTCTGAGCGGTAACAACGGGGAGCACGTCATCAGCAGCAGCATCAAAAGCAGGATAAAACGCAAAAGACAGGCCATCCACTACAGCGGATGGCCTGTCGTGGTCCTTCTGACTGAAGTCCAAAGCCGGCCCGTTCATCCCGAATGGCAGGCGTATCTCACCGTTCAGCCAAGCCCGACGAAACGGTGTCGAGCACTTTGCTATTTAGCTGCCAGTAGAGTGAACTTATGGATCTGCGGCGGTTCGGAGAACAGCTCATCGGCCTTGTCCATCAGTGCGGCGGCAACCTTGCCGTCAAGATGCGCCTGCCGATCTTGCTCTGTGTCGAACGTATCGAAGATCGCGTACGCACCGGGGCCTTCCTGGATCGCATACCAAGTCAGGGTACCGGGTTCGGCTTGAACGAGCGGTAGCGCCGAGGTCAAGAAATCCGCGACTTCGCTCTCCTTTCCGGGCTTGGCCTTCAGTGGCACGTACAGCGCAAGTTTGGGCATGACCAACTCCTTAAGATAAATGACTAGGTATTAGTTGTCTAAATAACGAACGAGAGGGTGCAAACGTTGCCCAGCGGGCACGCGCGAAGATCAAGTCTCCCTTCGTGGCCTCAAATGGACCGTCTTGCGCCGAGTTCGGCCCCACGACGGTCCAGCGAACGCGACCCTGAAGGACGAAGTTCATCTCCCAAGCGTAGGGGTGACAATGCGGTTCGCGTATGCCGCCAGGCGCTAGGCGAGCGATGTAGCACGCCCCCTGCTGCCCCTTCAGGATTGGCCAATTGTGCTCGTGTCCGCCTTGCAGACCCCCGCCGTCAAATACATTGGCAGGCGCTTCGGCCAGATGAAAAAGGTGCGGATGGTCAGCATCCACCCCGCCGGCCGGCTTGTTACCTGCAAGCTCTGGCGCTGCTCCCGGATCGCTCCAAGGG
This sequence comes from Sphingomonas sp. Ant20, assembly GCF_000783375.1. Classification (NCBI taxonomy): domain Bacteria; kingdom Pseudomonadati; phylum Pseudomonadota; class Alphaproteobacteria; order Sphingomonadales; family Sphingomonadaceae; genus Sphingomonas; species Sphingomonas sp. Ant20. Next base: position 48,261 of record NZ_JRVI01000014.1, on the reverse strand, counting down.
GGGCTGCCCACTGCAGGACCCTCGGACGGCGTTGATGGGGAAGGATCGTCCTTGGCGCTATCATGTCCATGCGGACGCTGGCGGAAGCCAGCGTCCGTATCGGGTTGAGCCGCCCCATCGATAGGGTTCGCGTTCGGCATGAAATGGGCTGCTTTCCGGAAGGCTCGCTGCGCCGACCAAGGACTAATTTGAAGTGTGAGATACACCATCGTCAGCACGTTTGTCGCGACGCCGCAATTTTAGCTGAACGGCGGTGTGATTGACTGACGTAACGAAGGCGGAGCACACACCGCTCCGCCTCCACTCCATCGTCAGAACTGCTGTGCGGTCGGCCGGATGACGATCGCGTTGATGTCGACGTCATCAGGCTGTTCGACAGCGAACGCGATAGCACGCGCCACCGACGCCGCAGGGATGGCCTGTTTATAGAAGTCGAGTACCGTCTCGGCAGCCGTGCCCGACGTCGTGAACTTCAAGTCGCTTTCGACGGCTCCGGGCTCGATAGACGTGACACGGACCTTTTCGCCCACCTCCTGGCGAAGCCCCTCGCTGATCGCGCTGACGGCGAACTTGGTGCCGGAGTAGACCGTGCCGCCTGGTGCGAAGACCTTGATGCCCGCAACCGAGCTCAGGTTGATGATGTGGCCGCTGCCCTGCTCGAGAAAGCCGGGAAGGGCCGCCGCGATGCCGTAAAGCGTACCCTTCAGATTGACGTCGATCATCTGGTCCCACTCGTCGGTGTTGACCTCGGCCATCGGACGGATCGGCATCAGCCCGGCGTTGTTGATCAGCACGTCGAGGCGACCGAAGTCGGCGATGATCGCGGCGACGACGGACTGGACCGCCGACTTGTCGGTGACGTCGAGCGCGTAGCTACGTGCCGTGCCGCCGCTTGAGGCGATGTCCGCGACAACCTCGTCGAGCCTGTCCTTGCGACGGGCGGCGATGGCCACCTTGGCGCCGCGTTCAGCGAGAAGCCGCGCGGTTTCCGCGCCGATACCGGTGCTGCCGCCGGTGATGAGAACAACCTTGCCTTCGATACCTTTGGTCATGACTGTGTGTCCTTGATTTCAGATGTTGATTTTCCGCTGGATCGCGGCCCCGCGCCAGCGGTAGCCGCCGCGTGGATAAACGAGGCCCATAAAGCCTAGGCAAAGCGCAGGTGCCAACAGGCCGATCATCCGCAGCTCCTCTACGTAGAACGGTTGTGCCAGCAGCGCCGACCCCACCCATTCTTTAAGCTTGCCCATGGCAGCACCCTCAGGTCGCGGAGACGGGGTTGAGGACGAACGCGCCGCGCTCGGCCAGATCGCCGATCTGAGAGAGGTAGTTCTGGAAGTGGGGCGTCGCGCGGTGGGCGGCAACCGCATCCGCGTCCGCGTACAGCTCGTCGAGGACGAAGCGGTTCGGATCGCTCTGGTCCTGCCAGAGATCGTAGCGCAAATTGCCCGGCTCGGCACGGCTCGGCTTTAACATGGCGTCGAGCAGAGCGTGCAGGCGGTCGACGGTATCCGCACGGGCGGTGAGCACGGCGACGATCTTCACGTTGGCTGTCATGGCACCGTTCCTTGTCATGGTTATATGCGAAGCGGGGCGCATCCTGAGCGCCCCGCCCGTCATCCTGGTACTCACGCAGCGGCGTGATCGAGGGCTTCGATCAAAGCGTCGGCCATGGCCTGGTCCGACGCCGGATTCTGACCCGTGATCAGCTCCCGGTCCACGACGACATTCGAAGCGAAGTTCTTGTCAGTGACCGAGACGTCGCCACCGGCCGACCGCAGCGCCTTTTCCATGTCGAAAAAGAGCTCGCCCTTCAGCACTTGCTCCTCAGCGATCTTCTCCTCATTCGCCGAGAAGACGGTCATGCGGTAGCCTGAGTAGATCCAGTCTCGCGCCAGGTCGGCCGCCCCGGCGTCATCGCCTTCCTCCAGCGCCTTGCGGAAGGCCGGAGCATCGTCGAGCGTAGCGACAACGGCTACCGGTCCGTGGCAGAGGAGCGCGGTCGGCTTGGCCGCCGTGTGAAAGTGACGGAGGATCGTGCCCGCGTCGTGGTCTTGCATCAGGTCGACGACGGGAGCGTGGCCGCCCGGCACGAACACTCCGACGAAGCCGTCCAGGCCGCCCTCGATGACAGAGCGCAAGCTGCGGACGTCGTTCATCGCCGGATGGCTGGCAAAAAAGTCCTTGGCTCGCTGGAATGCCGTCTCATCGCCACCAAAATGATCAACCGAAACGGAGACGGCGTCGATGTGCGGCTTAGCCCCATTGGGCGTGGCGAGAACGATATCATAGCCGGCGTCGAGCAGAGCCAGCGCAGGGACTGCCGTCTCGTTGAGATACTGACCGACCGTCGCGGTACCGCCGCCACGCAGACCGATCTGCGTCGCGTTCGATCCAAGAACGAGAACCTGTCCCTTGCTCATCTGAACCTCCATGTTCGCGGCGCCCGTCGCCGATGGATGGGAAATGGGCGTCGTTGACATATTCCAGAAGTTTATTTTTTTGATTTCAGATATAATGCTAACAGGATGACTGCATGCGCTACGATCTGAACCTGCTGCCGATCTTCGTCGCGTTGATGGAGGAGCGCAGCGTCACGCGCGCCGCCGAGCGCATGGGCATGACACAGCCCGCCCTGTCTAACGCCCTGTCGCGTCTGCGACTGATGCTTCAGGACCAACTGTTCGTCCGCGAGCGCTACGGCATCCAGCCGACCCCGATCGCGCTTGAACTCTCGCCGCTGATCGCCGAGGCACTCGCGCAGCTCGACGACGCGATCCTCGGTCAGCAGGCCTTCGATCCCGCACAGGCCGAACGGCTCTTCACCATCGCGCCGAACGGCTATGTCGAGTTCGTCCTGGTCCCCGCTGTCGTGGCGCGCCTGGAGAAGGTCGCGCCTGGCATCAAGCTCCGCCTGACCCCCTACGGCAACGATCTCGTTGAGACGGGCGTCGTGTCGGGCATGACGGCGCTCGTGCTGGGCCGCATCGTCGACCCGCCTGACAACCTCGTCGTCCAGCACCTGATGGACGAAGGGCTCGCCTGCGCCGTCCGCGCCGACCATCCGGACGTCGGCGATGCCATGACGCGCGAGCAGTTCGAGGCAATGAAGCACGTCAACATCGTGCCGCCCGGACGGATGCGCGCCGGGCTGTTCCAGGCGCTGGCGCATCAGCAGCTGAAGCGCAACGTCGCGATCTCGGTGACCAACTTCTTCGCGGTAGCCGAGATGGTGGCGGTGACCGACTACTGCGCCATCCTACCCTCACTCATCTGCAGGCGGCTGATGCACGACCCCCGGCTGAAGATCCTGCCGGCCCCGGTCGACCTCGGCAGCTTTCCCGTTGAGATGGCGTGGCACGTCCGCTATCGGCACGACCCCGCGCATCGCTGGCTGCGGGCACTAATCGGCGAGGTTATCACCGATCTCAAGGGGAAGACGGCAGCGGCAGCCACGCCGTCGCCAGCCTGAGGACGATGTCGAACCGCGACGTCGCTTGTGCGTATCCCGTACGCGACAAAATTCGCTATATAGCCCCTGACAATAGGAATTATCATGCGCGCAATCGGCTACCAGCAGCCCGGAACGATCGATCGCACGGAAGCTCTCGTCGATATCGAACTTCCCGATCCCAACGCTACCGGCCGTGATCTCCTCGTCGAGGTCAAGGCTGTCTCGGTAAACCCGGTTGACACGAAGGTGCGCGTTGGCTCGGGTTCGATCCACGGTGATTGGCGTGTCCTGGGTTGGGATGCCGCCGGTGTCGTTCGCGCTGTTGGCCCTGAAGTGCGCGGCTTCGAACCGGGCGACGAGGTGTTCTACGCGGGCAGCATCGGCCGCGATGGGACCAACGCCGAGTTGCACTTGGTCGACGAGCGCATTGTCGGGAAGAAGCCGGCCAGCCTCGATTGGGCAGAGGCAGCGGCGTTGCCGCTGACGGCGATCACCGCGTGGGAGGCCCTCTTCGAGCGATTGTCCGTGCGTACTCCTGTAGCCGGTGCAGCACATGCGCTGTTGATTGTCGGGGGTGCCGGCGGGGTAGGCTCGATGGCAATCCAGCTTGCTCGCCAAGTACCCGAGCTGATCGTCATTGCGACAGCCTCGCGCCCTGAAACGCAGGCCTGGGTGGGCGAGCTCGGTGCGCACCATGTCATCGATCATCGCCAGCCGCTGGCTCGGCAAGTGGCGAATTTGGGCATTGGCGCGCCGGCTTTCGTCTTCTCGACCACGCACACCGACGAGCATATCGAGCAGATCGCCGAGCTGATCGCCCCGCAGGGACGTTTTGCGCTCATCGACGACCCCAAGACGCTCGATGTCGTACCGTTCAAACGCAAGTCGGTGTCGACCCACTGGGAGTTTATGTTCACCAGGTCCATGTTCGAGACCGCTGATATGGAAACGCAGGGTCAGACCCTGTCGGCCATCGCCAGCCTCGTGGACGCCGGGGAGGTGCGCACCACCCTCACCGAACGGTTCTCCCCCATCAACGCCGCGAACCTCAAGCGCGCGCACCAGGCGCTTGAGAGCACTACCGCACGCGGCAAGATCGTCATCGAGGGTTGGCAGTGATGCGGTTCACGCTCACCCGCAACGTCCGCCGCGCCCGCGGCGCCCGCGGCCCCCGCTGCACCAACTGAAAGGGACCAAGCCTCGGCGTTATCGATGCCAGCCATGTGCGGTTGTGGGCGTCGCTTTCGCTGGGTCACTGATATCTACAATCATAAAAGACCATGATGTTTTGAGATAGCAGACGCGGTCCTCGGGTGAAAACTCGGGACGTCTGCTAGCTCGGCCTCTCACCAATCGGTGCCAAGAGCGGGGAGTGCTTCGGCTAAGAAGTCAATCCACGCCCGCGTCTTGGCGGCGGGGCGCCGCGTCGGGTGTGTGATGGCATATGCCGCTCCCAGCATCATAGGCGGCTCGTCCAGCTCAAGCTCGCTCAATTGGCCGGCGCGAAGCGCCTCTGCCGCAATAAAGCGTGGCCCATAAACCAGCCCTTGGCCCGCGATGGCAGCGCGAACCAAGGCCTCGCCATTGTCGGAACACATCGATCCTGAGATCGGCACTTTGATCGTCCCGTCTTTGCCGAACGCCCACGATGTCGTTCCTGCAAGCGACGCGTTGGTGTGGCCGAGGCAATCGTGATCGCCAAGATCGGCCAGGCGGGTGGGCGTTCCGCGCCGCTCCAGGTAGGCGGGGGCGGCACACAGCACGACGCGCATCGCCACGAGCTTGCGGGCAACAAGCGCACTGTCGGCAAGGCGCCCGATCCTCACGGCCACATCCCATCGCTCTTCCAGCAGGTCGACGTAGCGATCGTTGAAGCCCAGTTCGATCGTCACCTCGGAATGACGCGCGGAGAATGTAGGGACGAGCGAGGCAAGGTGCAGGACGCCGAAGGTGGCGGGCGCACTGACGCGCAGCAGTCCCCGCGCGGTGATCGATCGCGACGATGCCTCCGCCTCGGCTTCACCGATCTCCATCAGGATACGTTCGGCCTTCTCGAAATAGTCAGCGCCCGCCTCGGTCAGCGACAGTCGACGCGTCGAGCGCTGGACCAGCGTTGTGCAAAGCCGCGCTTCAAGGGCGTCGAGGTGCTTGGCCGCCATCGCAGGCGACATGTGCAGATCACGGGCGGCAGCAGAGATGCCACCGAGCCTGATCGCCCGCACGAATACGTCCATACCCGTCAACCGATCCGCCATGACTTCCTACCCGTGGTTGAAGCTGATCCTTCTACGCGAGCGATTATCATTGCGCGATAGCGGGCACATATTCCGGCCAACAGATCGATGATCCAGGCCGCCTCCGCGGCGCCTGCACCGGAGTGTATGACCATGAGCGTCCAGCCCACCTACTTCATCCCGCATGGCGGCGGCCCCTGCTTCTTCATGGACGATCCGCGCGGCGTGTGGATCGGTATGGAAGCGTTCCTGCGCAACCTGCCGAACACGCTCGCCGAGAAGCCCAAGGCCATCCTCGTCGTCTCGGGACATTGGGAGACGGACGGCTTCGCCTTCACCGGCGCCGAACGGCCCGAACTGATCTACGACTATTACAACTTCCCGCCCCATACCTATCAGCTGCGCTACGACGTGCCAGGCGCACCCGCGCTCGCCGCTCGTGCCGCGGCCTTGCTCAAGGATGCGGGTATCCCCTCGACTGTCGACGCGAAGCGGGGCCTAGATCACGGCGTGTTCGTCCCCCTCAAAGTGGCTTTTCCGGATGCGGACATTCCGCTGATCGAGATGTCCGTCGAGCGGGGGCTGGACCCGGCCCTCCATGTCGCTGCGGGCCGCGCCCTTGCGTCGCTGCGTGAGGAGGGCGTGCTGATCCTCGGCTCGGGCATGAGCTTTCACAACATGCGCGCCTATGGCGACCCGCGCTCGACGCCCGGCTCGCAAGCGTTCGACCAGTGGCTGGCCGAAAGCATGGAACTCGACGGCCCGCAGCGGGCCGAGCGCCTGGCGCGCTGGGCCGATGCGCCCTCGGCACGGTTCGCCCATCCCCCGGCCAAGGAGGAGCATCTGCTGCCCCTGATGGTCGCAGCCGGTGCGACCGAGGGCGAAGGCGCCCGGGTCTATGCCGAGGAAGTCCTGTCGACCGCCATTTCGGGCTTCCGTTTCAACTAATCTTACCGCGTCACCGAAGGAGAATTGTCATGACTATCGCCGTCACCGGCGCGACCGGCCAGCTTGGCCGCCTCGTCATCGAAAGCCTGAAGCGCAAATCGACCGGCGAGCCGATCGTGGCGCTGGTGCGCTCGCCCGAAAAGGCCAGCGATCTGGGCGTCGAGGCACGCGCTTTCGATTACGCGCAGCCCGAGACGCTCGCTCCGGCGCTGGCCGGGGTCGACACGCTGCTCCTGATCTCATCGAGCGAGGTCGGGCAGCGCGAGCCGCAGCACCGCAACGTCATCGAGGCCGCCAAGCAGGCAGGCATCAAGCGTATCGTCTATACCAGCCTGCTGCATGCCGACCGCTCGCCGATCAGTCTGGGCGAGGAGCATCGCGCGACCGAAGCGCTGCTGGCGTCCTCCGGTATCCCGACGACCCTCCTGCGCAATGGCTGGTACACCGAGAACTACACCGGCTCGATTCCCGCAGCCCTGGAGAATGGTGCGCTCGTCGGCAGCGCTGGCGAGGGACGCCTGTCGCTCGCGACCCGCGCTGATTATGCCCAAGCCGCAGCCATCGTGCTGACCAGCGCCGGCCATGAGGGCAAGACCTATGAGCTGGCCGGTGACGACGCGGTGATGCTCGCCGACCTTGCCGCCGAGATCTCACGCCAGACGGGTTGCGACATCCCGTACCGCGATCTGCCGCAGGCAGATTATGCCGCGATCCTGAGGCAGGTCGGCCTGCCCGACGGCTTTGCTGAAGGGCTTGCCGCGTGGGACGTCGATGCCTCGAAGGGCGCGTTGTTCGATGACGGCCATCAGCTCTCGAAGCTGATCGGGCGTCCGACGACACCGCTGGCCGATGCCGTGCGGGCGCAACTCACCGCGCAGGGCTGACTTTACGAACAAACCCGACCGGCGAAGGTTATCCCTGGAAGGTAGCTCAGAACATCGACCTTTCCGGCAAGACGCGCTCGTGACCGGTTCGACCGCCGGGATCGGCTTTGCGCTCGCTAAGATATTGGCGGCAGCCGGGTCAATCGTCGTCTTGAATGGGCGCGCCGAGAGTCGTACCTAAGAGGCTGTCGCCAACCTCAAGCGCGAGGTCGTGCATGTTGATGTACGCAGTGTGGCCGGTAACGTCGGGACCAGCGGTCGACATCCTGGTCAGCAATGCCGGCATCTTCGGCACTCAGGCCTTTTCGAGATCCCCGATGAGGAATGGGAATGCTTGTGCCGATCCATCCTACTTTGTCCGAACTGATCCCGACCGTGCTGCTCGGCCTCCAGCCGGTCGGTAAACACGCATGAGCACTTTTGGCACGCGCGAGCACCAGATGTTTCCGGTCCTCGAGTCGGGGCAACTCGAAATCGCGTCCCGGTTCGCGAGCGGCCCCGCGCAGAAATTTGCTTCCGGCGCGGTGGTTTTCGATATCGGCGAGCTGGGAGCGCCGGCGTGGCTGGTGCTCGCCGGGTCGATCGATGTCGTGCGACGCGACGGCTTGAGCCACGAGGCGGTCACTAGCATGGAGTGGGCTGGCTTCATCCGGGCTCACAATCTTGAGCACTCGATGAGCCGACGCGGCAACTGCCATGACAATGCCTTCGCCGAGAGCTTCTTCTCCTTGCTCAAGCGTGAGCGCATCCGGCGCTGCACCAATAAAACCCGTGAGGAAGCCCGGCAGGACGCGTTCGAATACGTCGAGATGTTCTATCAACCCTGTACGCAAGCGGGTCAGGAACGGGATGCTGTCGCCCGTCGCGTTCGAACGGCAGCAGGTTTTAAAGGCGGAAGGCGTCTAGAAAACTAGGGGCTACTCAGGCTGAAGCTTGGTATTCACATCGGAGCATTCGGACTCGGCGTTGACAGACCTTGGATCGATCCGTTTTCAAAAACGGAAGGTCGTCCATACTCCGGTAAACAGCGAGTCCGCATAGCCGGCGCGCGTCAATACATTTCCCGCGCGGAGATATTCTGCCCGAAGCGTGAACGACAGATTCGGCGTGGCAGACCAGACGGCATTTAGTCGGCCCAACTGTGCGACGTCGTGGCCGGCCACGTTCTGCGTGCCCGCATAGGCGTTGCCGACTCCGCTGTAGACCGCATCGTGTTCGTCGTTGCGCCACACGAATGCGAGCTCGGTGAGGACGCGCACGCCCTTCAACGGCGTAAAGCTGACGGTCGGCGCGACGTCCAGATAGTTGGTCGGGCCGACAAAGATGCCGTAGCTGAAATAGGGGGCTGTCCCGAACAACTGGCTGGCATTGTGCAGCGTGCCCGTCCCGAACGCACCGCCGCCCGAGCCAAAGTCGGCCCGCCAGCCGATCCGCGTGGCGGTCGGGGTCGGCTTGCCAAGCGCGAAGGTCTGCGCGGCGAAAATTTGATAGGCCGATACGGCACGTCCGTCATAGGTGCCGGACTGATGGTTGGCGCTCACGTCGACATTGATGGGTCCGATATCGCCCCACAGCCGCACCCCCCAGAACCGGCGTTCCTCGCGCGCCACAGTGGCGCCCCAGCGCTGGTTGCGGTTGCGCAGATAATAGAAGAACGGATCGACATAGAGTTTCGAACTGCCGAACGCATTCGTGGGGACGACGACGCTGCCGGTGACGCCCGAGAAGCGCCGGCTCTTGTCGGTCGGATCGTCAAACGCGTCGAGCCCGAGCCGGGTATAGTGCAGGTCGAACACGCCGATGCGCGCCCGCCTGCCCGTCGCATAGGCGCGCACGCCATCGAAGGTGATGCGGATGTTGGGGTTTTCCTGGATGCTGACCAGCTGGATCGGGCCGTCCTGGAAGTCCTGCCGGCCGACGCGGATGCCGGTGTCAACGGCGGAGCAAAAGCAGGCCAGCGGGGCGGAGTAAAAGCAGGCCACCTGAGGCGTGCGCTGACGATATGAAAAGGGCCCCGATCGGGGCCCTTTTCATATCGTTGCCGTCCTCGGTCTGAGTGTCAGGAAGATAGTATCTCACCGGTGTCCGGGTCGGACAGGACGCTGGCCTGGTTTTGCTCCGCCCCGCGGCGCCGGCGTCCGGTGGACTGCTTGAGGCGGTAGCTGTCGCCATTCATGGTCAGGATGGTGGCGTGGTGGGTCAGCCGGTCGAGCAGCGCGCCGGTTAGCCGCTCGGAGGCGAGCACCTGCGTCCAGTCTTCGAATGGCAGGTTCGAGGTGATGATGGTCGAGCCGCGCTCGTAACGCTGCGACAGCACCTCGAATAGCAGTTCGGCGCCGGTCGAGGACAACGGAACGTAGCCGAGTTCGTCGACGACGAGCAGTTTCACGGCCGCCATCTCACGCTGAAGCTTGAGCAGGCGTCGCTCGTCTCGTGCCTCCATCAGCTGGTTCACCAGCGAGGCGGCAGTAGTGAAGGCGACCGTAAAGCCCTTCTGGCAAGCTGCCAGACCGAGCGCGAGCGCGACATGGGTCTTGCCCGTCCCGCTGTTGCCGAGCGCGATGACGTTCTCGCGGCGCAGGATGTATTCGCACCGGGCCAGCTCGACCACCATCATCCGGTTGAGGCTCGGGATGGCGGTGAAGTCGAACGTGTCGAAGCTCTTCACTGCCGGGAAGCGGGCGGCACGGATCCGTCGCTCGATGGTCCGGCGCTCGCGGTCGATAAGCTCCAGCTCGATAAGCCGCAGCAGGTAGCGGGTGTGATCGACCCCGCCCTGCGCGCATTCGCGCGCGACCTTCTCATACTCGCGCAAAACGGTCGGCAGCTTGAGCTGTTTGAGATGATGAGCGAGCAGAACCTGCGGGGTGCCGGCCATCGTGCCCACCGGCATGGCATCCTTGGTCGTCACGCTGCCAGCACCGCATAGTCGGCCGCGCACGTCGTCTTGACGTCCATCTTGGGCACGTGAGGATACGCCGCCAGATCCAGGCGGGGCGGACGGCGCTCTATACGCGCCAGCGCGATGAGTTTTACCGCGTCGAAGCCAGGTGCGCCCAACTGGATGGCTTCGGTCACTGCGTCTGTGACGATGGGAAGCGGCATTGCCTCGAGCAGCCGCAGCACCTGGATGAACTCGCGTTTGCCCTTGTTGCCCATTCGCGCCTCGAGCAGGTGCCGCAGATGCTGGAAGATGTCCGGCAGGTCCCAGTCCTGAAGGGCTGCCGCCTGGTCGAGTGCACCGGGCTTGGTCTCGATAAGCGCCAGATAATGCAGTGGGTTAGAGACGAATACGCCTTCGGCGTAGCAGCGCGTATGCCGGGCGATTTCCTCGCCAGCGCATATGATGACGACCTCGTCGACGAACCCCTTCACAACGACATCGCGGAAACCGTACGCGGTCGGCACCGAATAGTCGTTGGTCCGGTAGCGCACCATCGCGGTCGACGACACGCGCCCGGCGCGTTTCTCGCATGGCTCCAGCGGTACCGACGGCAGCGGGCGTAACACTACTACGTCAGCCGCCATCCGCTCGGCGATAGTCTCCGCGTGCTGACCGGCATGCTCACCCTGACGCGCGCGGCAGGACTCTTCGAACCTAGCGTTCAGGACATCAAAATTGGCGGCGACCGGCACGGGCACCATGAAGTTGTTGCGCGCAAACTTCACCAGCCCCTCGACCTTGCCTTTGTCGTTGCCCCGCGCTGGACGCGCAAAACGGTCCTGAAACAGGTAGTGGCTGACCAACTCTGTGAAGGCACGCGTGCGCTCACGCGTTCCGTCGCCGCAGATTTTTGGCCACGGCGATGGTTGTGTTGTCGTAGAGGATGGACAGCGGCACGCCCCCGAAGAACGCGAATGCCGACACGTGCCCGTCGAGAAACGCCTCGGTCGTCTCACGCGGATATGCCTTGAAGAAACAGGCATCCGACTGCGGCAGCGACATGCAGAAATAGTGGATCTTCATCCGCTCCCCGCCGACGATCGCGACCGCCTCCCCGAAGTCGACCTGCGCATGCCCCGGTGGGTGCGCCAACGGCACGAAGGTCTCGCGCCCGCGCGCCCTGCACAGCCGCACATGGTCTTTCACCATCGTGTAGCCGCCCGTATACCCATGCTCGTCGCGCAGACGCTCGAAGATCCGCTTTGCCGTGTGTTGCTGCTTGCGCGGTGCCTCACGGTCGGCCGCCAGGATTGCGTCGATAGCCGGTAGGAGCGCCCCGAGCTTCGGCTTGGTCGGAGGCTTCGTCCGGCGGTATCCGGGCGGTGCCGAATACAGGCACATCTTGCGGACCGTATCCCGGTTCAGCCCGAACACCTCCGCCGCTTCCCGGCGACTATGGCCTTCGACGAACACAAACCTCTGACCGCTGCGTAGCTTTCCACGACAAACATCCCCGCCGCTCCGCAAAGGGAGCAGCTTACCAAATGGCCGGATTTTACTCCGCCCCCACCGGCAATGCGCCGGCGGTCCTGTGGCCTGATTTGTCACCGCCCTTCACAGACGCCTGGACAGAGTCCGGCAAGTGCCTCGATCGACGCTCTGCCGCAGGCCTTCGGCAGCATCAGGCCGTCGGGACTGCTGCCGGCGATGGCCGTGATATCCGCCTCGATCAGGTCACCCCCAACGGGGTTGACCCTTACGAAATGGGCGACGTTCGCGTCCCGCGTCGCGAGAAATGCGGCCACTTCCCTTCTGGCGACGGCCTTTGCCGTATTCGCTACGGAGTCCTCCAGATCGAGGATCAACGCGTCGGCGCCGCTGCTGAGTGCCTTCTCCATTCGATCCGGGCGGTCACCGGGCACGAAGAGAAGTGAGCGAAGCCTCACGTGCGCCCCCGATGAAGCATGGCTGTGCGAAGGCAGCTGCAGACGACGTCGCCATGCTGGTTGAGCAGTTCGTGCCGGAAGGTGACGATGCCGCTGTCGGGCCGCGACCGACTCTCCTTGAGACTTACGACTTCGCTTCTGGCGCGCATCGTGTCGCCGATGAATACCGGTCGAGGCATGACGACGTCGTTGAAGCCGAGATTGGCGACAAGGGTGCCTAACGTCGTATCGGCCACGGAGAGACCCACGAGCAGCGCGAAGGTGAACGTGCTGTTGACGAGGATTCGTCCGAACTCACTCGCCTTCGCCGCCTCCAGATCGAGATGGAGGGGCTGGGGATTGTGCGTCATCGTCGAGAAGAGCAGATTGTCCGTCTCGGTAACGGTGCGTCTGATTTCATGGTCCAGGCGATCGCCCACCGTCCATTCCTCGAAGTGCCTGCCGCCCATCATTCTTTCTCCCGGATCTGTGCAAGCAGCGCGCCTTCGACCACCTGCATCCCCTCGACGGCGCGTAGCTCGCCGACCGTTCCGTCGAACGGAGCCGTCAGCGTCTGCTCCATCTTCATCGCCTCCAGCACGATAAGACGCTGCCCCTTCGCGACCACCTCTCCGCTTGCGACCAGGACGCCGATGACGCGGCCGGGCATCGGCGACAGCAGAGCGCCGTCGGAGACCCCTGCCCCCTGAACGAAGGAGTCGCTGCGGGGGGGCGTAAAGTGCCACGCCTGCCCCCCGTCGAAAGCCAGCGAATCCTCGATGTGGACGTCTGCGCTCGGGCGAGGCTCCACGAGATAGGTCGAGCCGGAAAACTCGACCTGTACCCTGGTCTCGGTGGCGGAGTTCATCCGGAAGCCCGACATGCCTCCCCACGCACCGGCACGACCGGACGGCAGGATCGCAGCCGCTGCGGCCTGCAGCACCTTCATGGGAGGATCGATGTCGGGAACAAGCTCTGTCAGATGTCGCTCGATGAAGCCGGTATCAATCCGACCGTCCACGAACTCGCCGTGCAGCGCCGCAGCCCGGAGGAATGCGGCGTTCGTTCGAACGGGCCAGACCCGTGACGAGGCTGCTGCGGCCGCCAGTTTTGCGGCCGCCTCTGCGCGAGAGGGGGCCCAGGCGATCAGCTTGGCTATCATGGGATCATAGAACGGGGTCACCTCCGCCCCCTGCACGACCCCAGTGTCGACTCTCACTCCCTCGGGAAGTTCAAGATGCTCGAGCTTTCCGATCGACGGCAGGAAGCCGTTGGAGGGGTTCTCCGCATAAAGACGCCCCTCCATCGCCCAGCCGCTGATTGCGAGTTCGTCCTGCCTCAGCGGGAGCGGTTCGCCGCTAGCCACGCGCAGCTGCCACTCGACGAGATCCTGTCCAGTTATCGCCTCGGTCACCGGATGCTCGACCTGAAGTCTGGTGTTCATTTCCATGAACCAGATTCTGTCTGCGCGAAGACCTTCGCTCGCATCCGCGATGAATTCTATCGTTCCTGCACCGACGTATGCGACGGCCTCCGCCGCCTTCACCGCGGCGGCGCAGACAGCGGCCCGGGTCGCTTCGTCCATCCCTGGAGCGGGCGCCTCCTCGATGACCTTCTGATGTCGCCTTTGCAGCGAGCAGTCGCGCTCGAAGAGGTGGACGACGTTGCCATGGCTGTCTCCGAAGACCTGCACCTCGATGTGGCGCGGCGACAGGATGTACTTCTCGATCAGGACGCGATCATCGCCGAAGCTCGATCTGGCCTCGCGCTTGCAGCTGTCCAGGAGCTCGTCGAAGGAGCCCGGATCGTCTACCCGCCGCATGCCCTTTCCACCGCCGCCGGCTACGGCCTTGATCAGGACAGGAAACCCGATCGCTTCCGCCTCGAAGCGCAGCCTCGTCGCATCCTGAACCGCACCCAGGTAGCCTGGCGTCACTGGCACGTTCGCCGCGATCATCCTCGCCTTCGCTGCGTCCTTCAGCCCCATGGCGCGTATGCTTTCCGGGCGGGGTCCGATCCAGATCAGTCCAGCATCCACGACCTGCTCGGCAAATTCCGCATTCTCGGAAAGAAAGCCGTACCCCGGGTGGATCGCCTCCGCACCGCTGGAAAGAGCGGCTTCGATGATGCGATCGCCGCGAAGGTACGACTCCCTGACCTGCGATCCGCCGATATGGACGGCGTCGTCGGCCTGCCGGACGTGCAGTGCATCCCGATCGGCATCGGAATAGACGGATACGGTACGGATCCTCAGACGGCGCGCAGTTCGAATTATGCGACATGCGATCTCGCCGCGGTTCGCAATCAGGACTGACGATAACATTGCAGGATCCTCGTCGTTGGCCGTGCGTGCCGGCTACGCGGAAAGTCTGGGGCTACTCGGTTGACGAGCAGGGACGTGGGGGGGGGAGCTACATCCGGAACACGCCGAAGCGCGGTCGGTCAGGTATGGGAGCGTTGAGCGTCGCCGCGAACGCCAGTCCCAGAACATCTCTGGTCTGGGCAGGATCGATCACGCCGTCATCCCACATGCGCGCGGTGGCATAGTAGGGACTCCCCTCGTCCTCGAAGCGCTCGCGGATAGGGGCCTTGAAAGCCTCCGACTGTTCCTTCGTCCACGTCTCCGCGTCGCGATGTACCGTCGCCAGCACGCTTGCGGCCTGCTCGCCGCCCATGACGCTGATCCGCGAGTTCGGCCACGAGAACAGGAATCTCGGCGAGTAGGCCCTGCCGCACATGCCGTAGTTGCCGGCGCCGAAGCTGCCACCGATCAGTACAGTCACCTTCGGGACGGTCGCGGTCGCGACTGCCGTCACTAGCTTCGCGCCATGCTTGGCGATGCCTTCTGCCTCGTACTTCCCGCCGACCATGAACCCTGAAATGTTCTGGAGAAACAGAAGCGGGATCCTTCGCTGGCAGGCCAGCTCGATGAAATGCGCTCCCTTCTGGGCGGCTTCGGAGAACAGGACGCCGTTGTTGGCGAGGATTGCGACCGGCATCCCCCAGATACGTGCGAAGCCGCAGACGAGGGTCGTTCCGTAAAGCGGCTTGAACTCGTGCATCTCGGAGCCGTCGACGATGCGGGCGATGACCTCATGCACATCGTACGGTGCTCGAACGTCGCTCGGTATGATCCCATAGAGTTCCTGCGGATCGAAGGCGGGGGGCTCGGGCGCAACGATCTTGAGGTCGGACGGCGAAGGGTCGTTTAGCGTCCCGACGATGTCGCGGACGATAGTGAGAGCGTGTTCGTCGTTGACGGCCAGATGATCCACCACCCCGGATCGACGGGCATGGAGGTCGCCGCCGCCGAGATCCTCGGCGGTGATCACCTCGCCCGTTGCCGCCTTGACCAGCGGTGGTCCCGCAAGGAAGATGGTGCCCTGGTTCCGAACGATGACGGACTCGTCCGACATCGCAGGTATGTAGGCGCCGCCCGCCGTGCAGCTGCCCATCACGCACGCGATCTGGGGGATGCCTTCCGCGCTCATCTGTGCCTGATTGAAGAAGATCCTGCCGAAGTGTTCGCGATCCGCGAAAATCTCCGCCTGATGCGGAAGGTTTCCACCCCCGCTGTCCACTAGATAGACGCAAGGCAACCTGTTCTCCCGCGCGATCTCCTGAGCGCGGAGGTGCTTCTTGACGGTCATGGGGAAGTAGGCCCCACCTTTGACCGTCGGATCGTTGACGACGATGACGCACGTCCGACCTGCTATGAGTCCTATGGCGGCGATCACGCCGGCCCCAGGCGCCTCGTCGCCGTACATGCCGTTGGCCGCAAGCTGGCCGATCTCGAGAAGCGGCGAGCCCGGGTCGAGGAGGCGTTCCAGACGGTCGCGCGGCAGCAGCTTGCCTCGCGATACGTGACGATCCCGATGACGGTCGGCTCCGCCTCTCGCAGCCTCGGCGACGCGCCGGCGAAGCGCCTCGACAAGCGCTCGATTATGCCGGTCGTTCTGCGCAAAAGTCTCGTCGACGACCTCGACGGCAGTCCCCAGACGGGTCATTGTGCCCTCGGCGCGTCGTGTCCGATCAGCTCGCGACCGATCAGCATGCGCCGGACCTCGTTGGTTCCGGCACCGATGTCCAATAGCTTGGCGTCACGCAGATAGCGTTCAACGGGCCAGTCCTTGGTATATCCTGCGCCACCCAGAGCCTGAATCGCCTCGAGGGCTACCTTGACGGCATTCTCCGAGGCCAGGAGGATCGCGCCTGCGGCATCGAAGCGTGTCGTCCTTCCGGCATCGCAGCTCCTCGCGACCGCGTAGACGTATGCGCGGGAACTGCTGAGCGCGACGTACATGTCCGCGACCTTCGCCTGTATGAGCTGGAACGATCCTATCGCCCTGCCGAACTGCCGACGCTCGCGCACGTAGGGGAGGACAGTGTCCAGACATGCCTGCATGATCCCGAGCTGAAGACCAGCAAGCACGGCACGTTCGTAGTCGAGGCCGCTCATGAGGACGCTTACGCCGCCGTCGATCTCCCCCATTACGTTTTCGCGCGGGATCTCGCACTCGTCGAACACGAGCTCGGACGTCGGTGAACCGCGCATGCCCATCTTGTCGATCTTCTGCCCGATCGAGAAGCCTGGCATGCCTTTCTCGACGAGGAACGCGGTTATGCCACGACTACCTTCCCCGGTCTTCGCGTAGACGACGAGCGTATCTGCGTAAGCGGCGTTCGTGATCCAGAACTTCGTTCCATCCAGCACATAGCCTCGGTCGGTCGCACGAGCGCGGAGCTTCATGGAGACGACGTCCGATCCCGCGCCAGCTTCCGACATCGCAAGGCTGCCGACATGTTCGCCCGATATCAGCTTCGGAAGAAAACGTGCTTTCTGCTCGGGAGTCGCCCATCGGCGTATCTGGTTGACGCAGAGATTCGAGTGCGCGCCATAGGAAAGGCCGATCGATGCGGACGCGCGACTGACCTCCTCCACGGCCAGAACGTGTTCCAGGTAGCCGAATCCCAGACCGCCATCTTCTTCGGCTACCGTGATTCCGTGCAGCCCCAGCTCGCCCATCGCCCTCCACAGTTCGTCGCGTGGAAACCAGTCCTCCGCGTCTATTCTGGCGGCTAGGGGCGCTATGGCTCTTTCCGCGAAGCCGCGGGTCGTGTCACGGATCATGTCGGCAGTCTCGCCGAGAGCAAAGTCGAACGGTTCCATGGTGTTCCTCTCAAAGTCGTGGCTAACAGTATTTCATCATAGCTGGAACTTGCTAAAATCGGATTCATTCGATAGCTTATGCCTATGATAGAAAGGCATCTGCTGCGGTACTTCATCGCCGTTGTCGACCGCGGTAACTTTTCGGCAGCGGCTCGACATTGCAAAGTGGCGCAACCTACGCTTTCGGTCGGCATCGCTCGGCTTGAGGAAGAGATCGGCCACCGTCTATTCGAACGCACGAACAGGCGGGTGGTCCTTACGCCGGCGGGAGCGAGGCTCACCGCTCCCGCCAGACGGGCAGAGAACGCCTTCGTCGATGCGGAGCGCGCCGTGCTCGACTTCGCGCCGCCTCCGACAGTACGCATTGGGGTGATGTCCACGCTGCCTGGCGCATGGGTCGGAGAGGCTATCGCCCATGCGGTGGGATCTGCGTCGGAACGTGTCGAGATCGTCGAGGCGCGCGCCAAGGATCTGCAGGTGCTCCTGGAACGCGACCGGATCGACGCGGCCATCGGCCTTCGCGGCGATGGCCCTGGCAGAACCCTCTGGACCGAGGACTACAAGCTCGCACTGTCCGCATCCCATCAGCTCGCCGGGCGGACATCGCTTCGTGCCGAGGAGATCTCGAGTGAGACGATGTTCGTGCGACGGTCCTGCGAAGCGCTTCCCGCCATCAGCCGCCACTTCACGGGGCGGGGCATTCGACCCTTCATGGCGGCCCGAACGGACAATGACGATCGTGCCATCGCGTACGTGAAAGCTGGCCTGGGGGTAACGATGATGCCGGCCTGTTTCGCTACGAATGGCGTATCCATGGTGGCGCTCGCGGGCTTCGACGTGACGAGGACGATAGGCGTCACACTGGGTGCTGCGCGCGGTAACCTGATCGACGACTGCGACGCCCTTCGCCGTCTTATGAACGCGCTGAGCCGCCTCGCCGGGGCTGCCGGGGGCGCATGTCGTACCCTCGGCGCCGGTGCGTTTGCCTAGTGCCTCGTGGCAGGAAGCGCCCGGCACGGTCTATCGCCACGCCGGCGCAAGCGCATCCACCTCCAGGGCGCGTCTGAACGCCGGTCGACTGCAGGCCCGCTCAAGATAGTCTCGCACGTTCGGACCGTAGCCTGATCCCAGGCCGACGATGCGATCTCCCAGGTAGAGGGCGTACCCGATGGCGACGTCCGCCATGGTGAATCGGGAGGCACAGAGCCATTCGCGATGCTCGAGCGCGGTCTCGACGATCCTTAAGCGGCCAAGAAACCACTTCTCGTAATCCGCGGCGGCCTGCTCGAGTTGCCGTTCGGCAGATTCCAGCTGTCGATAACGGAGTACGATGGTCTGCGGGAAAGTAAGCGTCGCATCGCTGAAAAAAAGCCAGTTCAGGTAGGTGGCATAGTCCGGCTCATGAGGCAGCACTGCCAGTTCCGTGGGGCCGTAGCGCTCCGCTACGTAGAAGCAGATGCCGGTGGACTCGCTCATTCGGGCATCGCCATCGATCATGTAGGGCACGGTCCCGAGAGGGTTCACTTCGAGATACTCTCTTGCGTTCGCGCGCGGCGGAAACGGCAGGAAGACGGGTTCGTATTCGATCCCCATCTCCTCCAGAGCCCAGAGCGGCCTCAGCGAACGTGACTCGCGGCAGTGATACAGTTTCAGCACTTGATGCGGTCCTCTGATCTGGTCCGACGGCAGGCGGTCCGGGTGATGGGGTCGCCCCGAGCGTCTCAACTACGGTCGTCACTCGCCCTACCTAACTTGATAAATACGATCGTACGTTTGTTTTTTGGAAATGCAATGGCTTGGCGAGGTGGCGTATCACGCACCCTGAGCCTGCGAGAACTGAAGAGATATTCTGCAGACCATTCCGTCAGCGGACGACATTGAGTTTGGCTGAGGAAAAGCGGCGGCCGGGGCAGGGGCGGAAGGCGCGGATCGTCCACCCAGTCGCTTGATAAGCCGGTGACTAAAGCCTTCAGGAAAGCTAGGGTAACCGATCCAGTGCATTGGGATTTTGCAGACTGTGCGAACGGTAGGATCGAACGGGCCACGAACGCAGGAGGCGCTTAGAGCCAAGGCGGTCGAGCTCATCTGCGAGCACGGGTTCGAAGCCATGACGCTGCGCATGCTCGCTGAAGGTGTCGGGATACAGCCCGGCTCACTGTACAACCATATAAAGACGAAGCAGGATCTCCTCTTTGACCTTGTCACCAATCATCTGAGACAGATCATTCTCCATCTCGACGAGGTGCTGTCGAGGTCCATTCCGGAACCTCAGGAAAGGCTCAAGACCTTCGTGGCTTTCCACGTCGAGCAGCACATCATTCGCAGGCAGGAGGTCTTCGTCGGCAACTCCGAACTCAGATCTCTCGATCCAGACAACCTGCGTGTCGTCAAAGGTCTGCGACGTGAATACGAGCGTCGTCTGATAGAGATCCTGCGTGAGGGCCGGCTGGAAAACGTCTTCAGGCTCTCGGATGAAAAAGTGACCGCATATGCCATCCTGGCGATGCTCACGGGGGTCTGCACATGGTTCAAACCGGGAGGAGCGATCGGAACGGCGGAGCTGATCGGAATGCATACGACGCTCGTCACGAGGATGGTGCTTTAAGGCCATCTGGGAGGCGCTCGTTTACCACCTGCGAAGGAACGCTTCAGACAGTCGAGGGCAGGGGCAGACGTCGGCGAACAGGCCGACGACTCCGAAGCCCCGGGCCGGAAACGGCTAGCGGGGCCTAGGGCCGAGGCCTGGGCACAGTCTTCGCTCCGCGGCCTTTCGGGGCGAGCAAGCAAGCGGTTTTTCGGGAGCGCATGTGGCTTGCCGCGGCGTACATGCCGCGAGCCCCTGTTCCGGGGCGTCAATCCCGCCGTAAGAAACGCCAGGGCAGTCGGATCCGGACTATGACTCCAGGCCTCGGTGTCGTCGACATTCCGCCAGGGATCAGCCGGGCGCTGATTCGCGGACGACGAGTTCCACTGGCAGGACCACGGACGGCGTGTCGATGCCCTCCATGCGCTGGAAGAGGAGATCGACGAGCATGGAGCCGAGCGTCGCGACGTCCTGCCTGATCGTCGTCAAGGCGGGGTGCGACCGGCTTGCGGCGTCCACGTCATCGAAACCTACGACCGCAACGTCGCCGGGGCAGTCGAGTCCAGCCGCGCGGAGGGCCTGAATGGCGGAGAGCGCCAGGCCGTCGGAGGCGGCGAAGAGTCCGTCGAAGCGTACACCGTCGGAGAGGGCTTTGCCTACGGCATCGATGGCTTCCGACCCCGTGAAATGCGCGGGCACGACGAGGCGTTCGTCGCAGCCGATCCCGGCGCCGCCCAGAGCGGTCATGTATCCTTCGTATCGCCTGTCGATTTGGGGCAGGTCCGCGGGTCCTAGAAACATGATCCGGCGCCTACCGGTCCGGATGAGATGTTCCGTCGCGAGGAGGCCTCCCCTCAGGTTGTCAGAGCCTGCGGAGCAGTATCGCTGACCCGGTACGTCACCGCCACCGACCACAAGCGGAAGGTAGCCCTTCGCCGCTACGTTCAGAGCTTCGTGCTGATCGCTCTGACCAACGATGATATAGCCGTCGGCTCTCTGGGAGAGGATCAGGCGCTGTAGCCAACGCGCGTCCGGTGAAGGCTCCCGCACGAGAAGCGTATCATGCTTACGGGCCGTAATGGCGTCCGCGATATGCCCGAACAGAGTAAGGAAGAACGGATCGGATACGAGCTGCTCCGTCTCGTGACCCAAGGGAACAGCGAGGCCGATAGTGCGCGTGAGGTTCTGCCTGAGGTTCCGAGCGGACCGATTTATGACATAGCCATGCTCGACGGCCAGGGCCTCGATCGCGTCCCGGGTGGCTTCGGGTATCTTGGCGCTCCCCGACAGCGCACGTGATACCGTCGACGGCGAAACCCCCGCGATGCGGGCGATGTCCGCCATCTTGATCGCCCTACGACCCGTGCTCTGTTGATGTCCTGCCATCCGCAATCGCTATATTGACCCAGGAGGGCATCATGCAATCCTCGGTTCGCCCTGCAGTCCGGTCGATAGCGAGGTGCCCGCCGGCACGGCCCCGTCTCCTCCGCCCGGTCGGGTGCGCCGAACCTGAAGTTCCGCGAGGATCTCGGCATGACGATTCCGATCGATCCCGTATCTCCGGAGCATGGGCAGCGCTGCCAGCACCACGATGGTGGCACCAGGACCCCAGAGCAGGCCTATGCCGGTCGCGGTACTGCCGGAGATGATGGTAGTGCTTCCCGCCTTGGCAGCTGCAGAGAAGCCGACGAGCTGCAGACCCAGTCCGGCGACGAACGCTCCCAGGCCGGTCGCAGCCTTGGAGCCGATCATGAGGGCCGCCGCATAGAGAGCCTCGCGGCGAACGCCGAACCGCAGATCGTGCTCGTCGACCGCGTCTGCTATCATCGAGTAGAAGCACACGAAGCAAATGGCGCCACATCCACCAAAGACGGCACCGTTGACGACTACGAGTATGATCGCCGTCGTGGAGCCGGGCGTAACGATGTCGAGCAGGGCCAGCGCGACGATGAGGGCGGGATAGGCGGCTACTGCGATGACGGCCCACATTACGCCGTCACGCTTCTCGATATGCTTCATCAGCAATCCGGCGGCAACGGTCCCCACGAGCATGCCGACCGGCATGACGAGAAGCGGCAACTGAATGAGGGAGTTCGGGACCTTCCAGAAATAGCGATACACGTGAAGGCCGAGAGCGCTGGCCATGCCCTGGCCGGCCAGGACCAGCACCGCGGCCGTGAACAACCTGACGAAAGACGGATTGCGGAACAGCTGCAGGATCTCCGACAGGAACCCGGCCTGGTCACTGCCCTCTGATGGTGGCGGCGGACTTGGCAGACGCAGTAGGTCCTTTGCGATGCCGACGGTACAGCTCGCGCCGAAGACGGCTACCAGTGCCGCCACCCACATCCCGAGCTTCGGATAGCTGCTTCGCACCTGCAGTCCATCGCTCCCCGTGAATATCAGGCTGAACGCCGGCACCAAGACCATTGCGAAGCCGACGACGAGGAACAGGGCGCGGTAGGTGCTGAGAACAGTGCGTTCCGAATAGTCGTCCGTGATCTCTGCATTCAGAGCCGAGTGCGGGAGGGCGAATATCGACAGGCCGACCCGCAGGACGAGGTTGAGTATCAGGACGTATGCGAACATCGTCGCTCCGCTCAGGCCGACGGGCAGGGCAAAGAGCAGAACGGATGCCAGCATCATCGGGGGCAGCGCCACGACCATGAACGGCAGGCGACGCCCCCATCTCGAGGTCCAGCGATCGGACAGCCGCCCTATGAAAGGATCGAGCAGGCCATCGACCCCGAGCGATACGAGGAACACGGCGCCGGCGGCGGATCCCGACATCCCGCAGACCGCGGTCAGATAGAACAGCAGGAAGGTGTTGATGGCTGCGTCGAGGATCGCATTCACAGCCTGCCCGCTGCCGTAGAACAGCTTGAGTCTCGTCGAGATGCGATAGCTGTCGACCTCGTTTCGCATGGCGTCCATCTTCCTCTCCTGATTCTCCCGTCGAATCTCCTCCGACGGTACTCTTGCCAGTCGCGTAACAGGCGCTTGACAGTTGGGCAATCGATTGCCTAAACAATTGGGCAATCGATTGCACGAACAAGTGCGACGTCGCTCAACAAGACAGGAGAGGTATTTCGATGATCCGTTCGTGCAGTGTCGCCCTGACTGGCGTAGCTCTTTCCGCTCTGGTCGCCGCGAGCTCGGCGTACGCTCAGGACGCAAGTGGCAGCCAGGAGCCTGCCGCGCCCGTCGCGCAGGCGGCTGTGCCCGAGACCTCCTCGACCACGTCCCCCGCGCTGAACTCGGACACCACCGACCAGGCCACTGGAGACATCGTCGTCACAGCTTCGCGTCAGGGTGCGCAGACACTGCAGCAGGTCCCGCTGGCCATCCAGGCCTTCAGCGGAGAGCAGCTTCTGAGCCGAGGGATCCGCGAGACCGCAGACCTGGTGAATGCCATTCCTGGTGCGTCGCAGGGCGAGCAGGTCGGCTCGGTCATCCGCACGATCAGCATCCGGGGTGTCGGCGCTGCAGGCGGCGTCGGCGACTCGCCGATCGGCTACTACATCGACAATGTACCGTTCTCCGTTCCGAACTTTCCGCTCGCACCGCCCCTCCGCTTCGTCGACATCGACCGTGTCGAGGTCCTGCGCGGACCACAGGGGACGCTCTACGGCCAGGGTTCCGCCGGCGGGACCATCATCTATCACACCCGCGATCCAAACCTGGTCCGGATCGAGGCGAAGGGCGAAACGTCCGTCGGAAAGATGGGCGATGCCAGCGATCTGAACTTCGGAGCATCCGCAGCGATCTCCGTCCCCCTGATCAAGGACAAGCTCGCGATCCGGGTAAGCGGTGGCTATGACAAGCGCGCAGGGTATATCGACGTATACGATACGACTCCCGCGGCTGGCGCTCCCCGAGCCAAGGATGCAAACGACATAAGTAGTCGGGACATCCGGGCGGTGCTGCTGTTCAAGCCTGACGACGCGCTGACCGTACGTGCCCAGGTCGCCCACTTCGAGCCCCGGCAGGACTATACGCAGAGCATCAACTCCCTCAATCCACCGCAGCAGTGGTTCACCGGCGGCGTCAAAGGCTACGAGCGTGGGAACTTCGATCTCTACAGTGTCTCGATCGACTACGATGCTGGCTTCGCCAACCTTTCGACTTCGACGAGCTACCTGGACGCGAAGTTCGGCTACTTGACCGGGCAGACCTTCGGCCCCTTGGGGACGGGGGCTCTGGTCAACAGCTACGATGCCTACAGCCTGACGCAGGAAGTGCAGCTGCGCTCGGCGGGCAAGTCTCCCTTCCACTGGGTGGTCGGTGGCTTCTTTCAGCGCGCCAAGTCGGTCTTCGGTTTCGACGCCAAGCTGACGCAGCTCACCATCAGCGGCTTCAACGTTACGCGGACCCGGAACTACTCCGCCTTCGGCGAGGTCAGCTACGATCTGATGGGCGGAAAGCTCGTGCCGCTGTTCGGGATCCGCTACTTCAAGGACGATCGCAGTTTCGTCGCGAACTCTATCCTGACGGGCACGGGCTCGGGCGAGACGAAGCCGGACAAGGTCACCTATCGGGCAAACGTGTCTTACTTCCCGAACGACGATCTGACGGCTTTCGTCACCGTCAGCACAGGATTCCGGAGCGGGATCACCCAGACCGACTTCCAGGCAGGTCTCGTGCAGCTGTCGGGCGTGCCGGCTTCGACGGCGCTCAGCCCCGACTCCCTGACGAACTACGAGGCGGGGATGAAGGCACGTCTGTTCGGCGGTTCCGTCAACGTGGGGCTCAACCTCTACCGTATCGACTTCAAGAACCTGCAGTTCGGCCTGACTCCGTTCGGCGTCGCCGCCTTCGCGAACGTCGGCCAGGCACGGACGACCGGCGTCGATGCGGAGATCCGCTGGCGCACTCCTGTCCGCGGCCTCAACATCGGCGCCGTCGCAAACGTCAACGACAGCGAATTCCGGAATATCTTCTCGAGCGTCTCCGCAAGCCTTCCAAGCGTTGCCGACGGCCGCAGGCTCAGCAGCACCGCCGAATACAACTACCGGGTCGATGCGGACTACGACCGGTCGATCGGCAACGACCTCAATCTGGTCATGAACGCGTCAGCCTCCCGAACCGGCAACCGCATCATGTATGATGGCTACGTCGTGCCTGCCTACTCGCTCTACAATGCGAGCATCGGTGTCCGGCGCGGTCCCGTCGAGCTGACGCTGTTCGGCGAGAACCTGGGCGACGAGCGTGGGCCGACGTTCGTCCGCAATAGCTTGCTCCTGGCAGGGCCGTTCCCGCGGACGATCGGGCTTCGCCTTCGGGCGAGCCTCGACTGACGTATCGAGGCTGGACCGGGCAGCGGCCGGTCCAGCCTCTTCTACCGCAACCGGGCCAGGCCCCGATCGCACCACCGCCCCGACAGTGGCCACAGGTGCTCGAACCATCGGAACAAGTCATGACTACACCCTCTCGCTGGAAAGCGGCCGACATCCTGACGATCACGAAAGCGACGTCGCAGTCCGCGCCTGTGATCGGCCCCTCGGAAGTCGTTCCCGTCCTGAACGGCTACGGTTTCTGGGACGCATGGCCGGTCCAAAGCACCGACGGCGCCGTGTATCGTACGACGGACGGGGTGGAGATCTGGATGGCCCTGGGAACCCCGCTGTTCGACAATCCCGACGATCGCCACAGCCATGCGAGAATCCATGTGATCCATCGCGATGATAGCGGCTGGCGGCATGTCGGTCCCGCATTGCCTGACGGCTTCGCGCCCGGGAGCCGGGAATGGTCCGGGACGGCCGTCATCGACGATGCGAAGCGCAACGTGACGCTCTTCTTCACGGCGGCAGGGCGACGAGGCGAAGCGGAGACGACCTTTGAGCAGCGCCTCTTCGCCGCGGATTCGACGCTTGAAGAAGGCGGCTCTCTGGTCGACTGGCGCAATCTGCGCGAACTCGTCCAGCGCGATCCGGAACATTACATGCCCACGACGGGAGGCACCGGCAAGGTCGGAACCATCAAGGCGTTCCGAGATCCTGCCTTCTTTCGCGATCCGGCAGACGCGACCGACTACTTCCTATTCGCCGCCTCCGCCGCCGGCTCGAGCTCGGCATACAACGGCGTTATCGCCATCGCCCGTGCAGTCGGGAACGACTGGGAGCTGCTGCCCCCGATAGTGACCGCGGACGGCGTGAACAACGAACTGGAGCGTCCTCACGTCTCTATCGCGACGGGTTCTACTACCTGTTCTGGGTGACCCAGCGCCACGTGTTCGACCCTGCCGGACCGACGGGGCCCACGGGCCTTTACGGCATGGTCTCGGACTCCCTTTTCGGCGAGTGGAAGCCGCTGAACGGGACGGGCCTGATCGTGGCCAACCCCGAGGAGGCACCCGCCCAGGCCTATAGCTGGTTCGTATTTCCGGATCTCTCCGTGACGAGCTTCGTCGACGACTGGGGGACCGACGGCGTCCGTCGCTTCGGTGGCACATTCGCTCCCTTTCTCCATCTCCGCCTCGATGGCGACAAAGCCTACGTTCGGAACTGATCTTGGACGATCCGATCATTGCCGGAGTGGAACTCGGCGGCACCAAGGCGGTGGCGGTGCTCGCGCGGGGGCGTTCCATCATCGATCGCTTCCGTCTTCCGACGACCACACCGACAGAAACCCTGTCCCGCATCGCCGACCAGCTCGCTCGCTGGCATGTGGACCGACCTTTCGAGGCTCTAGGCGTCGGCTCGTTCGGACCGGTACGGCTCGATCCCGAGGCTGAGGACTACGGCCGCATCCTCGACACGCCCAAGCCTGACTGGTCAGGTGCCGACGTGATCGGCGCCTTGACGCGAGGACACGACCGTCCATGCCGCATCGATACCGACGTGAATGCGGCAGTGCTGGCGGAAAAGCGGTGGGGTGCTGCAAGGGACGTTGCCAGCGCCTGCTATCTCACGCTCGGCACCGGGGTAGGTGGGGGCCTTTTTGATCGACGGAGCCCCAGTCCGGGGCGCTCTCCATCCGGAGGTCGGTCACCTCAGAATGCGGCGGGCGACCGGAGACGCTTCGCAGGCATATGCCCCTTTCATGGAGACTGCGTCGAGGGACTGGTCTCCGGACCGGCACTTCATGCCCGCTTCGGGCGACCGGGCGAACACGTGGACGACGATGACCCCCGGTGGTCGTTCTTCATCCATGACGTGGCGGCACTCATCTCCGCGCTATCGCTCACTGCCAGCCCGGGCCGGGTGATACTGGGGGGGTGGTATCGGCATCGGACGCGCCTTCCTGCTCGGGCAGATCCGAACGCGGGTGCTGGCGGAACTGAATGGCTATCTGCCGCACGTGACACCTGCGACCATCGACCGCTTCATCGTCACGGCGGAACTGGGCGAGGAGGCCGGGCCACTCGGCGCCGTGTCGCTGGGACAGGCAGCCTATTTCGAAGGCGTATCGAGAAAGGAACTACGGCTTGGCTGACATGAATACGAACGGCTGGGCGGACCCCGCCTTCGAGAAGTGTTTCGACGCGTTCCAGTCGAACTTCTCCGAAGCCGGCGAACTGGGTGCGGCATGCGTGATCTACCAGAACGGCAGACCCGTGCTCGATGCGTGGGGCGGCTTCGCGGACCACGTCGGCGGCGAGGCCTGGCGGCGGGACACGGCCGTGCCCGTGTTCTCCGTCACCAAGGGCGTCGCCGCGGTCTGCATCCTCATGCAGGCAGACAGGGGGTTGATCGATCTGGACAAGCCGGTTGCCTACTACTGGCCGGAGTTCGGAGCCGAAGGGAAGGACCGTGTAACCGTCCGCGCCGCCTTGGCCCACCGTGCCGGCGTCCCGTTAATCGATGGTCCCGTCAGCCTGGACGACTTCGGGAACCCCGGCCGGATGGCGGCCAGGCTCGCGGCTGCGACGCCGATCTTCGAGCCTGGATCCATGCACGGCTATCACGCGGTGACCGTGGGCTGGATCACGTCGGAACTCATGCGCCGGATCACGGGCGAGCCGATCGGAACCTGGTTTCGCAAGCACGTAGCCGATCCGAGATCCCTGAACATCGCGATCGGTCGGACGACAGACGACGTCAGTCCAGTGGCCCGGGTCGAAGTGCTTCCCGAGCGCGATACGCCGGACGTGGACCCGATGAGCGATATGGCCAGGCCCATCAGCATGAACGGCCTGATCGTGCCTCGCGTCAGCGGGCTCGCTGCGATGCTGAACGATCCCGCGGTCCAGAAAGTGGAGCAGGCCGGGACCAACGCGATCGCGGACGCGCATTCCCTGGCCAAGCTGTTCGCCGCGACCATGGATCCCATCGATGGTGAGCGCCTGCTGTCGGACCGCACCATTGCCGATGCGTGTCGAGTCGTGTCCGAAGGTGAACAATGGGGCGGCATGCCAGGCCCTACCTATGGCGCCGGTCTGATGCTGCCCGGCGGCGTGCAGCCGATGCTCGGGCAGGGCTCCTTCGGACATGACGGAATGGGGGGCTCGCTCGCGTTTGCCCATGCCCCCTCAGGCGTGAGCTTCGCATACGTACGCAATCGGACCGGTCCGCCCGGGATCGTCGATCCGATGGTCTACCGCGTCGTCGGCGCTCTCGCCGAAATCCTCGAAATTCCGGTTACCAAGATATGATGGAGATACGAACCATGTCGCTCGACCCAGTGCTGCAGCAGCTGCTCGCACAAGTTCCGACCGTTCCGCCTGGCCCGATCGACTATCCGACGATCCGCGCTCAAGCCGCTGCCCTGCTGCCGATGATCGCGCCGGTCGCGACCCGCGCCGAGGTGAAAAGCGTCGAGGACCGAAAGGTCGTCGACGGCAGCGTCAGCGTGCCGCTGCGGATCTATCGCCCGGTAGGCGACGTGACCGGCATCCTGCACTTCATCCATGGGGGCGGCTGGTCAGTCGGAGACCTCGACACGATCGACCCGACGGCTCGGCGTCTCTGCGCCGGACTGTCCATGGTCGTGGTAGCCAGTTCCTACCGTCTTTCGCCGGAGAACCCGTTCCCCGCCGGCTTCGAGGACAGCATCGCTGCAGCACGCTGGGTACAGTCGCACCGTCAGGAGCTTGGCGGAGAGCACCTGCCGACGGTGATCGGCGGCGACAGCGCCGGAGGTAATCTTGCGGCCGCCATCGTGATAGCGATGCGCGACACGGCCGAGCAGACCTTCGACGTCCAGCTGCTGCTCTATCCCGCCGTCGACCTGCGACCGGGTGCGGCTGAATACCCTTCCAGGCAACGCAACGCCGATCCGACGCTGAGAGCGGACGACATGTCGCACTACGTCGACGCCTACGTCGGCGGCGCGGACGCTGCCGATCCGCGGATCTCCCCGCTGGCAGTAACGAGCGTCGAGGGGCTTCCGCCCGCACTGGTCGTAGTGCAGACGGTCGATCCTCTCCGTGACGAGGCCATCGCCTATGCCGATCGTCTCCGCGACGCCGTCGTGCCGGTCGACGTCATCGAATTCGGCAATCTTACGCACGGCTTCGTCCACATGGCTGGACTCGTACCAGCGGCGGCCGATGCTACGGACGAGGTAATGGAGCGGCTGACCAAGCTCGTGTCCGCTGTCGCCTGAGAAGCCGAGCGCTCAACGCCAGGAGATGCCGTCGATGAATGAAGCTGCAGATCACCGTGAACTCGGTTCGGGATCGGTCGCCTTCGACCTATCCGCAGCCCTTGCCGTCCTCGACGCCGATGACGATGGCGGATGCAACGCGGCATGGATCTGCTGCGATAGGCATGCGGACGATGACGGCCGGCTGGCACTGAGACATCGGGGCATCGACGGGGTGGTGCGCGAATGGACCTTCACCGAACTGCAGCAGCATTCGGCGCGCTTCGCGGAGGCCTTGAGGGGGTTCGGGGTTGGCAAGGGTGATCGGGTAGCCGGGCTGCTGCCCCGAACGCCGGAACTACTCATCGTCATCCTCGCAACCTGGCGCCTCGGAGGCGTGTATCAGCCCCTGTTCACCGCGTTCGGGTCGAAGGCGATCGAGCACCGTGTAGCAGAGGCAGCTACCCGCGTGATCGTCACCGATCGCGACAACGTCACGAAGATCGAGGTCCGACCCGACGACGTGACGGTCGTGGTCGTTGATAACGAAGCGCCCTCCAGGGACCCGGACTTCTGGACAGAGATCGACAGGCAGGGGGAGACGTCGGCCCCCGCCTCGTGCACCCCGGACGATCCGTTCCTTATAATGTTCACGTCGGGCACGACCGGTGCCGCCAAGCCGCTGCTGGTTCCGCTCCGGGCAATCGCGGCGTTCGTCGGCTACATGCACGATGCAGTCGATCTACGGGCGGCAGATCGCTTCTGGAACCTGGCCGACCCGGGCTGGGCATACGGCCTGTACTACGGTGTCGCCGGGCCGCTGGCCCTGGGCTGTACGATCACCTTCAATCAGCGAGCGTTCGACGTCGACGATACATACGACGTCATCAAAAGTCTGGGCATTACCAATCTAGCGGGCTCCCCGACCGCGTATCGCCTGCTGATGGCGGGCGGCACGGCGAAGGCTGGACCCGTCAATGGGCTCCTGCGCGTCGTCAGCAGTGCTGGGGAACCTCTCAATCCGGAGATCATCCGCTGGTTCGATACAGTGCTTCGGACGACGATACATGACCATTACGGCCAGACCGAACTCGGTATGGTCCTCTGCAACCATCACGCGCTGATGCATCCCGTGAGAATCGGGTCGGCCGGGTTCGCATCGCCAGGGCATCGTGTCGTCGTCGTCACGGCCGATGGCGAGGAACTGCCGCAGGGATCGCCCGGCATACTGGCTCTGGATCGGCGCGCTTCGCCGCTGATGTGGTTCGCAGGCTACCTCGGCAGAGAGACCGCCGCCTTCGTACGGCATTACTACCTGTCTGGCGACACGGTCGAGCAGAACGCCGATGGCAGCATTTCCTTCATCGGCCGCGCGGACGACGTGATCACCACGTCTGGCTATCGCGTCGGGCCGTTCGACGTCGAAAGCGCGCTCATCGAGCATGAGGCGGTTCTGGAGTCGGCGGTGATCGGGAAGTCCGACGTCGAGCGGACGGAGATCATCAAGGCCTTCGTCGTCCTCAACCAGGGCTTCGACGCCGACGATCCTACACTTGCAGCCGACCTTCAGCGCTTCGTGAAGAAGCGCCTGTCCGCACATGCGTATCCGCGGGAGATTGAGTTCGTCCCGTCCCTTCCGAAGACGCCCAGCGGAAAGCTGCAGCGCTTTCTCCTCAGGAACGCGGAGGTGGCGAGGCAGCGTCATCGCGAATGACGCCGCCCCCAATGGCCACCGTATCCTCGAACCAGGAACTTCTCGATGTTTACCGACGATCAGACTGCCATACGGGACGCAGCGCGCGACTTCGCGCAGGAGCGGCTGCAACCGAATGCCGCGTCCTGGGACCTCACCGGCACGTTTCCCCAGGACGCGATCGCGGAGATGGGAGCCCTGGGCTTCTTAGGCATGCTGATACCCACTGAATACGACGGCGCCGGGGGTGGATCACGTCGCCTACGCGCTTGCGATCGAGGAGATCGCGGCCGGAGACGGTGCTGTCTCGACGATCATGAGCGTCCACAATTCCGTCGGCTGCATGCCGATTTTGAAGTTTGGGACCGAGGCACAGAAGCAGCGGTTCCTCCGACCGATGGCACGGGGCGAGGCGATCGGAGCGTTCTGCCTGACCGAGCCTGGAGCAGGCTCCGATGCTTCCGCCCTGCGAACGCGGGCCGTACTCGATGGCGACCAGTGGGTTCTGAACGGTACCAAGCAGTTCATCACGTCAGGCAGCACCGCAGGGGTTGCGATCGCCTTCGCCGTTACCGACCCTGCGGCCGGCAAGAAGGGTATTTCGGCGTTCATCGTTCCGACGGACACCCCTGGCTATGTCGTGGCCGGCGTCGAGCACAAGCTCGGGCAGCGCTGCTCGGATACTGCGCAGATCGTGTTCCAGGATCTACGGCTGGACGCCGAGATGATGCTGGGTCAGGAAGGCGAGGGCTTGCGCATCGCACTGTCCAACCTCGAAGGCGGCCGGATCGGCATCGCCTCGCAGGCCGTGGGAATGGCACGCGCTGCGTTCGAAGCGGCGGTGCGATATACCAACGAACGCGAGACCTTCGGGACGCTGCTCAAGAACCATCAGGCCGTAGCCTTTCGTCTCGCTGACATGGCCACCCAGATCGAAGCCGGTCGGCATCTCGTTCTTGCAGCCGCGCGCCTTCGGGATGCCGGTCTGCCCTGCCTGAAGGAGGCCGCCATGGCGAAGCTGTTCGCCTCGGAAATGGCGGAGCGGGTCTGCTCGGACGCAATCCAGATCCACGGCGGCTACGGCTACCTCCAGGACTACGGCGTGGAGCGGATCTACCGGGATGTACGGGTCTGTCAGATCTACGAAGGCACGTCCGACATCCAGCGCATGGTCATCTCCCGCGCGCTCTGAATCTCCAGCTTCACGAGGTAGATACATGACCACGGATCCGATCATCATCTCCAGCTATGCCCGCACACCGATGGGAGCGTTCCAGGGGGCGTTCTCAAGCATGAGTGCCGTTGAGCTTGGCGCTGCAGCCGTTCGAGGCGCCGTCGAACGCGCCAAGGTATCGCCCGACCGGATCGATCGCATCTACATGGGATGCGTGCTGCCGGCGGGTCTCGGCCAGGCACCGGCGCGCCAGGCGGCGCTTGGCGCCGGACTTCCGGAATCGGTCGAGGCAACCACCATCAACAAGATGTGCGGCTCGGGGATGCAGGCTACCATCATGGCAGCGGAAGCCTTGATGGCCGGTGCAGTCGACGTCGTGATCGCGGGCGGCACGGAGAGCATGACCAATGCCCCCTTTCTGCTCGGCAAGCACCGCGCAGGATCGCGCATCGGCCATGATGTGGTCGTCGACTCTATGATGCGTGACGGTCTCGAAGACGCTTATGACGAGGGCAAGCCAATGGGCGCGTTTGCCGAGGACAGTGCGCGCGACTATCAGTTCTCGCGTGCGGATCAGGAAGCGTTCGCGATCGAAAGCCTTCGTCGCGCACAGGCCGCCGTCCGTGATGGGGCCTTCCTGAACGAGATCGTGCCGGTCGCCGTACGCACTCGACGTGGTGAAACGATGGTCGGGACGGATGAGCAGCCGGGCAATGCCAAGCCGGACAAGATCCCGGGTCTGAAGCCCGCGTTCGCCAAGGACGGTACGATCACTGCAGCCACGTCCGCGTCGATCTCCGATGGGGCAGCTGCGATGGTGATGACGCGACGTTCCGTAGCGGAGGAGGCCGGTCTGGAACAGCAAGCGGTCCTGGTCGCCACAGCGGCGCACGCTCATGCTCCCGCCCTGTTCACCACCGCCCCCGTGCCTGCCATACGCAAGGTGCTCGCCAAGGCGGGGTGGGAGGTCGCCGACGTCGACCTGTTCGAGATCAATGAAGCCTTCGCAACTGTCGCAATGATCGCGCAGCAGGAGCTCGGCATCTCACGGGACCGTATCAATGTACACGGTGGTGCGACCGCACTCGGCCATCCGATCGGCGCGTCCGGCGCGCGGATCATCGCGACGCTCATCTCCGCACTCAAGGGGAGCGCCGGCAAGCGCGGCGTCGCCGCTCTCTGCATCGGGGGTGGCGAAGCCACTGCCGTCGCCATCGAAGTCATCTGAGGTAGCCATGCCGCGCGGACGCTTCATCGATCGAGCTGGTCCGCTCGTCGGACTTCGCGTCGTAGAGTTCGCGAGCATCGCGCCGGCCCCCCACTGCGATGCTGCCTGCAGATTAGGGCGCATAGGTCGTCAGGATCGACGGGGAAGGTGGCAACGGCTGGCTCGAGGAAGTGTCTGCCTGGCCAGGGATTCATAAGTCGCTGGCATGACCTGGATGGCCTGAGTGTCGTTCAAATGAGATATCTGGAGCATAGACATGCTGAATTATGACTACCTGATGCAAGAACAGCAGTTCGTGCTGCGCCACGTCGCCGGCTGCGAAACATACGGCCTGGACGAGGATGTCATCCGTCCAGTGCTCGATGGTGTCGGGAAGCTGGCTGCCAAGTGGGAGCGGATAAATCGTGTCGGAGACGAGGTCGGTGCCCGTTGGACCTCAGTGGGAGTCGAGATGCCCGATGGATTCAAGGATGCCTATGAAGCCTATGTCGAAGCTGGCTGGGGCAGTCTCGGGGTGTCCGAGGCCTCGGGGGACAGGGCATGGCCGTTCGTGCTGCAGACGGCAGTGCTAGAGACGCTCGGCACGGCGAACTCCGCGCTCGCGCTTCTGCCGACACTGTCGCTGGGCGCCATGGATGCGTTGGTTCATCACGGCAGCACCGAGCAGCAGCAGCGCTATCTCCCGCGCCTCGCCTCGGGCGAGTGGACCAGCACGATGAACCTCACCGAGCCGCAGGCCGGTTCAGACGTCGGAGCGCTGCGCACGCGGGCGACGCCGCGCTCCGACGGCAAATGGAACATCGCGGGCCAGAAGATCTTCATCTCATACGGCGATCACGATCTGGCCGAGAACATCATCCACCTCGTTCTTGCGCGGACGCCTGATGCCCCTCCCGGAACGCGCGGCATATCCCTCTTCGTCGTACCCAAGTTCCGGCTTGATGAAGACGGTCAGCCAGCCGAGCGAAAACGACGTGCGGGTAGTGTCGATCGAGCACAAGATGGGACTTCACGCGTCACCTACCTGCGTCATGTCGTTCGGTGACGAAGGGGACTGCATCGGCGAGCTGGTCGGCAGGATCGGGGGCGGAATGTCGGCGATGTTCACGATGATGAACAGCGCACGGCTGAACGTCGGTCTTCAGGGCATCGAGATAGCGGAAGCCGCCACGCAGAAGGCGGTCGCCTTCGCCCTGCAGCGGATCCAGTCAGCTCGCACGGGCGCGGCCAGCCGCGACGCCGTGGCGATCGTCGAACACCCCGACGTGCGTCGTATGCTGCTGCGGATGAAGGCTCAGACTCAGGCTGCGCGCGCACTCGTCTACTACGCGGCCGGAATGGTCGACGCGGCCGCGCACGGGGCACCGGATGCGGCAGCGCGCCTTGAGCTGCTGACCCCGCTCGCCAAGGCGCATGCAACGGACCTCGGCATGGAGGTCGCCTCACTGGGAATCCAGGTCCATGGCGGCGTAGGCTACGTCGAGGAGACAGGCGCTGCGCAGTTCTTCCGCGATGCGCGGATCATGCCGATCTACGAGGGGACGAACGGTATTCAGGCAGCGGATCTCGTAGGCCGCAAGCTGTCCCTCGAGCAGGGGCAGGTCTTCCAGCGTCTCGTCGACGACATGGCTCGCGGCGCCGTTGGGGAACAGCTTCAGGAGCTCGTTGGCGTCTGTCGCACCATCGGGTCGGAGCTGACGTCCGCTCATCACGACGATCGGCTCGCGGCCAGTTCGCCGTTCCTGACCATGCTTTCGGTCGCAGTATGCGGTTGGCTCATGGAGAGGCAGGCGCAACTGGCGGGGGACGACGCGTTCGGCCGGTCCAAGAAGGTCGCGGCGCGCTTCTACGTGGAGCAGATCGTTCCCGAGGCGCTTGGCCTGCGAGCAGCGGCGACGGCCAGTTCAGATGTCCTGTATGCGCTGGACAGCGCCGAGCTGGCGGCCTGAGCGATGATGCGGACCACTTTAAAGGCGGTCGCTTCCGCTCGGCAGCAGTCGCTCGGTGACATGCTGCGACGCTCCAGGCGGCGGCACGGCGCCCGCACTGCGATCATCTGCGGCGCCCGGCGGCTCACCTATGACGAACTGGACGACCGCGTCGACTGGTTGGCCTCGGGGCTGTCGGAATTCGGCATCCGCAAGGGGGATCGGATAGCTCTGCTGGCTCGCAACAGCGACGCCTTCGTCGAGGTGCGCTTCGCTACCGCGCGTATCGGCGCCATTCTCGTGCCGATCAACTTCATGCTCGACGAAGTTGCCATCCGCTACGTCCTCGATCACTGCGGTGCCCGCATCCTGTTCGTTGACGCTACGACGGCAGGGGCCGCCGCCGGTGCCGTGCGGGGGGGCATCGAGGCCATCTTCGCCATTCCGGGAGAAACCGAGCTGGCGCCCAGCGGAGCGGGGATCGCACCCGCCGAGCAGCTCTATCGGATGACGCCTCCGCCGGAGACCGACGTCCTGCCGGACGATCCGCTTCAGATCGTCTATACGAGCGGTACCGAATCCCGCCCCAAGGGGGCGGTGCTAAGCCATGCTGCGGTGCTATGGCAGTACCAGAGCTGCATCGGTGACTGCGAATGGTCTCGGGAGACCGTCGCGCTCCACGCCCTTCCGCTGTTTCACTGCGCGCAGCTCGACGCGATGCTGGGACCAGGTCTGAGCGTGGGCGCGACGAACGTGATCATGTCCGTACCAAGCCCCGGCAACATCCTTCCGGCCATTACGCAGCATCAGGTCACTTCTTTCTTTGCACCGCCGACGGTTTGGATCTCGCTGCTGCGGTCGCCTCTATTTGCCGAAAACGATCTCTCGTCGCTCAGGCGGGCCTACTACGGCGCGTCGATCATGCCACTCGAGGTGGTACGTGAACTGATCGTCCGGCTGCCGGGCCTGCGTCTGTGGAACCTGTACGGACAGACAGAGATTGCTCCACTGGCGACGATGCTGTTTCCGGACGAGCAGCTCGCCCATCCCGGATCCGTCGGGCGAGCCGTCCTCCACGTCACGACCCGCGTCGTCGACGACGAGATGCAGGACATTCCCGTCGGTCGGATCGGCGAGGTCGTGCACCGTTCGCCGCAGCTCATGACCGAGTACTGGCAGGACCCGGAGAAGACTCTCGAGGCCTTCGCGGGCGGCTGGTTCCACAGCGGCGATCTGGCGACCATCGACGCCGAGGGATACATCACCATCGTCGATCGCAAGAAGGACATGATCAAGACGGGGCGCGAAAACGTGTCCTCGCGCGAAGTGGAGGAGGTTCTCTACGCCCATCCTGCTGTTTCGGAGGCTGCAGTCGTCGGGCTGCCCCACCCGACCTGGATAGAGGCGATCACGGCAGTCATCGTCCTGCGGGATGACGTGGAATGCCATGCAAGCGACATCATCGATCACTGCGCGCGATCGCTTGCGGGCTTCAAGGTGCCGAAAGGCGTCGTCTTCCGTTCGGAAATTCCGAAGAACGCGAGCGGCAAGATAATGAAGCGCGACCTTCGTGCTCTGATCATACCGGACGACCAAGGCAGCAGCATAGAAGGACAAGACTGATGAACCTCGAGGGACTGGCCGCGATCGTTACCGGCGGAGCGTCGGGCCTTGGTGGAGCGACCGCGAGATGCTGGGCTCGCGTGGGGTCAAGGTCACCGTGCTCGACTTGCAGGAGGAGGCGGGAAAACAGAAGGCGGAGGCCATTGGCGGCTTGTTCGTGCGCACCGACGTCACCAGCGAGAGCAGTGTCCGGGACGCACTGGGAACGGCTGAACGGCACCACGGTGTGGCACGCCTTCTCGTGAACTGTGCAGGTATAGCGCCCGCGATGAAGACCGTCGGGCGGGAATACGCGACGCATCCCCTCGACCCGTTCCGCAAGGCGGTCGAGATCAATCTGATAGGCACCTTCAACGTCCTCTCGCAATTCGCCGCCGCGCTCGCGCAGGCCGAGCCGCTTGGCGAGGAGCGAGGCGTCATCGTCAACACCGCTTCAGTCGCAGCCTACGACGTCAGGTCGGCCAGGCGGCATACGCGGCCTCCAAGGGCGGGGTCGTGGCCCTTACGCTTCCGGTCGCGCGAGATCTCGCTCAGCATCTGATCCGCGTCGTCACCATCGCGCCCGGCATCTTCTGGACGCCGATGCTCGCCGGCCTGCCGCAGGCCGCGCAGGACAGCCTTGGGACACAGGTGCCGCATCCAAGCCGTCTCGGCGCCCGGAGGAATACGCGGATCTAGTAGCCGCCATCATCGCCAATCCCATGCTCAACGGCGAGACGATCCGTCTGGACGGCGCGATCAGGATGGCTCCACGCTGACCCCCGCGCGACCATCGATTCTTTTTGCGAACAGAGGACAGATACCTATGGCCGAGGCCTACATCGTCGATGCGATCCGCACGCCAGGAGGACGGCGAAAGGGCGGTCTTTCCGGCATCCATCCAGCTGATCTCGGCGCCACCGTGCTCGACGGGCTGCTCGATCGTACGGGAATCGATCCCGGCGCGATCGAGGACGTGATCGTCGGCTGCGTCAGTCAGGCCGGCGAACAGGCGTTCGCGTTCGGCCGCAACATGGTTCTGGCGTCGCGATTACCGCAGACCGTCCCGGCGGTGACGATCGACCGACAGTGCGGATCCTCGCAGCAAGCTCTCCACTTCGCGGCCCAGGCGGTGATGTCAGGTACGCAGGACGTCGTCGTGGCCGCAGGGGCGGAGAGCATGACCCGCGTCCCAATGGGTTCGAACTATACCCTTCACGAGCAGGCCGGGATCGGCGAGGGACCATGGAGCCGATCCATCAGGGATCGCTTCGGCGTCGAAGGCTTCAGCCAGTTCTCCGGCGCCCAGGCGATAGCCGAAAAGTACGGCCTGTCCCGCGAGGCGATGGACTCCTATGCCTTGGAAAGCCATCGGCGCGCCGCCATCGCGACGGACGCGGGTGCCTTTGTTTCTGAGATCATCCCCGTCACGACGAGTGCCGGTTTGGTGAGCCGTGACGAAGGCATCCGGTACGATGCGTCGCCGGAAGCCATCGCTGCGGTCAAGCCGCTGGTGGAGGGCGGCACCATCACCGCGGCGAATGCGAGCCAGATGACGGACGGGGCATCCGCGGCGCTGATCGTCAGTGAAAGAGCGCTCCGCACATACGGGCTGACGCCCATCGCTCGGGTACACGCCCTGGGCGTGACGGCGGGCGATCCGGTCATCATGCTCGAGGAGCCGATACCGGGGACGCGAAAGGCGCTAGCCAGAGCGGGGATGACCTTGGACGACATAGACCTCTTCGAGGTCAATGAGGCCTTCGCCTCGATCCCGATGGCCTGGGCGAAGGCCCTTTCCGTAGATGCCTCGAAGATGAACGTGAACGGTGGAGCAATCGCTCTTGGTCATCCTCTCGGCGCCAGCGGTACGAAGCTGCTCGCTACGCTGATCCATGCGCTCCGCGCACGAGGTCTGCGATATGGCCTGCAGACGATGTGCGAGGGTGGTGGAGTCTCGAACGTGACGATCGTCGAGGCGCTATACTGACGGCGTGCCGTCCGAAGGGGAGCGCGTGCACCGCCCCCGACTGGCTCTCGCGGTCGCAGTCGCTTGCGGAGGAATGCCATGGTATCGCCGTCGAATTGTTCCAGGCCGTACCAAGCAGCCATGAAGTTCAGATCGTGTTTTCGATAATTGGCCGCTCGCCGGCCGTCGGGTAGCGTTGCTGAAACCCGGGGCACCGCATCGATGTCGCGACACGCTTCTGGGGGGTGTCCGGCGAGACCGATAGTAGCAGGCGGCCAAGCCCGCGTCTCGGAAGCCGATCGCCAGGTCGCTCTTTGTGGTTAAATCGGCTTCAACATCTTCGGGGCGCTTGAATGTCATAAAAGTACGACTATTCTAGGATCATGGAAATTGGCGACGCGATGACGGTTCTGAGCGCTCTGTCGCAATCGACTCGATACCGCTGCGTATCCCACCTGGTCGGTCACGGGCGGTGCACTGCCGGCGATCTTGCGGTCGTGCTGGGCGTTCCAGCAAACACCATGTCCAGCCACCTCACCATTCTTTCACATGCCGGTCTCGTGAAGTCGACGAGAGAGGGGCGGAACATCGTCTACGAGGCGGTAATCGAGCCCCTTTCCGCTCTGGTGGCAGAGCTCGGCCGTCTGATGCCACGCTAGTCCTTGCTACTTTGCTCCGCTAGAGCGAGGGCGCAGAACGCTTTCCTTGACGTAGTGCTTCCTGCTCGACGAGCGTCGTCACCCTCTGCGAAGTACCGTCGGGCTGGGCCAACGTGATCTGGCCGCCGAGCGGCCCGACGTCGGCGCCCAGTCTGAAGACGCTACCTTCACCGAGACACGCTGCCTGGCCGCACCAGCGGGCATGCAGACCGTCGCCGTCGACCGCTCCGCTGTCTTTCGAATGCATACCGTACTTGTCGGCAAGCAGCGAGCGCCACTTAGCAGGGTCGGTTCCGGCGGGCGGGAGGTAGGTGACGCCGCGGATCCGGGCGCCTTCCGGCCAGCCGAGCATCCGGATCATAATCCTGCCGCCTCTGCCGTCGTCGATGTCCGCGCTGTCCAGGACGCTGTCGCCCCTGAGTGGGCGCCGGCCCCCTCGCATGTTGACGAGCTTGCGGACGCGGTCGTCGAACGTGTCGGTCCTACTGCTACGACGGACGGTCATGCCGCGCGCCTTCAAAACGCGCTGTGCTTCCTCCTCTGTCATTCCGAGCCGAAAGCCACCTAGGTCGAAGGTTGCCGGAACGCCTTTGACCGTCTGCGGGGCCACGGTGTTCACGCCGACCTGACCGGTTGCAGCGGCTAGCGCGGCAGCAAGGACGAGTGCCATCGTATGTGTCATCATGCTTCCTTTCAGATGTCGATTTCGCCCGACCGGTGCAGGGCGCGGATGCGGATATGCGCGATCGCGCCGACGACCAGATATGTGACAAGATAGGGCAGAGCGTGCTTCGCAAGACCGATCCGCATCGCCACCGCCGTAAGAGCGGCTGCGATGAACGGCACGGTCCGCATGGAGCACAGCACTGCGAACAGAATCCAGGACGCGGTCGGCCTGACGAGCGCGGTGACGGCGGTGGCCATCACGACCGCGAAGCCAAGCGGGTCGCTATTCGTGAAGAGCGTCACGACCATGCCCGGAACGATCAGGAAAAAGCCGCCCAGGACGAATATCGGGACGAACGGTACAGTACGGATCGGCACGGCTAGTCCCCTCGCATCGAGGGAAGTTCTCCGGAGGCCGCTATTGCAGCGACCCTCGTCATGTATCCGGCTTCATCGTTGGCCATCGTTCCCTCCGTCATGGAAGGGCGCAGCCAGTCGGCGGCGCCCCGTCGAACGGGACGCCGGCCCCCTGAGCCGGGTGTTGGAAACCAGAACGAGCTGGCGCGGGCACCTTTAACCGGGTGGTCTGGACATACGTGTCCGCCACCCGGCCGAAGAAGCTCTTCGACCGTCATTGGTCTTTCGACCGACTCTCGTTCAGGGTTTCCACGCCCCGGCCCGGGAACCGCTTCCCGTGCATCGCCCACTATAGGTTGTCAGGTTCCCGAAGGCGATGGGCTTTTAGGAGCGATCGCGCGTCAACGACGGATTTGTGGTGGCATGTGGAACCCGCGCGACTCAAAACGATCGCTTGGAGCAATGATCTTGGAACGGAGGTGTCCGGCTGCATCCGCACGCTTCAACGTCCCGTGCCACCCTCTCCATAGCCTTGGGCTGCATTCCTGGCGTGGATCGCCGCGACGATGCCTTCGCATAGACGTCTCACTCAAAACGAGCGACGTACCAGGGGCGCTGGATCGGACCGACCACATTCAGCCGGAAGTGTTGCCTGCCGGTAAAAATCCGCCCGAGACGATAGCACTTCGTCATTCGCCATCCACGTCGCGAGCAGTGAAAACGCTCGTGACCCGTCGACCCCCTCCCGATCCATCGTCCAGCGCACTGCATCGCCATGTCGACCGCACGAGAAGCAGTGATAGAAACTGCCATCCCGGGCAACGTGCAGACTGTTCGACCAATCGGGATGGGCAGGGCACGCTGCACGTAGCAGGCCGTGATCGTCAGCTAGCACGCAGGTCTCGCCGATAAGGTCGGCCAAGCGCACGGCGGCGCGAAGTCGCTCCCTCGGATCGGCGGCATCACCCATCACGACGTCATCGCAAATCGCGCGGCGCACGCCACGCGGCAGTCCGCCCCTCATGCGATATCCCAAGCCGTTCGACGAAAGGGCCACCCCCCGGGGTCCCCCATGCCACTCGATCGGCCGATCGGGGCGTCTGAGGGGCGAATTCGAACGTGAATCTCGGACCGCTTCGATCGATCCGCCATCCGAACAACATCTAGCAGGAGTGGAGAATGGAGAAGATCGACATGGACGGCGTCGACCCACTTCGATGGGCGGAAGTTCGTCGGAGAGCCGACGTGATCAGGAAGTATCTCGCAGTCGAGGACGCCGACGAGGTTCATCGGAAAGAGCACGCCAGGCTGCTCGGTCTCAGTCCGAACCAGTTCATGGCTCTGGTGCGGGCATGGCGCGAGCACGAGGGCAGAGCGGCGCGGCTGGCGGGATCCGGCGCGAAGCGCGGTGCCCCTCGCCGACGCACCCGGCTGGCGGTGCCACATGAATCCAAGACCGTCGCGGCCGCGATCATCGACGAGCTGGGAGGATCTGCGCCGTTCGTCGACATCAACCGGAGGGTAGCCGAGAAGTGCTTGGCACAGGGACTGACGCCGCCGTCGCGGAGCACCGTCTGGAACATGGTCATGAGCCGGCGCAGCACCCAGGCCGGCCCGCTAAAAGGCGTCGTGGTAGGGACATGTCGCGTTCGCCTGCCGGTGCAGGCGGGGACGGTTATCGCTATGCCCTCGCTGACGCTAGCGGTTCGTAGCGAGGATGGAGCGGTTCTTGCCGCTTCCATGTCGGAGCCGAATGACGGCTGGTCCGACTTTCTTTTCCGACTTGTCGCCGCGGAAGAGGACGTGCGCATCGACGAGACCTTGTCGCCGCTTCTGCCGGACGACGGCCACCGATCGCGTTCGATCACGCCGACGGCGGCGCGATCGGCGCTCTCGCGCGTCCTCGGGCGCGGCATCGAAAGGTTGCGACTGGTGTACGTCGCCAGCAAGGCCATCGCGCCGGAGCGCCTACTCACTACAAGAGAGGATCGCCCTCTGTCGCCCGGGGATGCGCACGTGATCGTTGCGGACGCGTTGACCCGACATAATGGCGCTCGTCAGATTCCCCCTCCGATCTGGATCGATACGGGATCGCAATGATCCGGCTAGCAGAATTCGTCCCGGCTTCTAATAGTTGAGCGCGACGTGTCGGCATTGGGGGGAAGCGGGATGCTGTCTCTGATAGCCGGGATCAGATCGGGGCGGTGCTCCCGGCTAGTGCCCGCAGAATGGCGAGGAGCTCCGGCGGCGGGGCATACGGCTCGGTAGCCTTGGTCGCGACCGGCAGACCCGAGTTATGGACGTCGACCTCAACGGCCAGACGAGCGGCGGCGTCTAGAGTCGTCGGCGCACCGGCTTCGTCGTCCAGTGTCCGGCCCGGTACAAACTTCACTCGGCCCATGCGCTCGCCGAGTATCCGTCGGACATACATGCCGAAGCGCCGCTTCGATCCCGCGGGCTGAAGGTGGCCCGCGAGGCCTGCACGGGCCAGCGTCGTCGCGATACCGTTCCAGGAGACGTCGTCGGGGCCGAAGACGAGCTGGCTGCGCTCCGTCTTCTCCGTCCACGGCACTTTAGCAAGGGGTGCCCGCGCGAGGCGCGAGAGGGCGTCTCGTGCTGCGGATGCGTAACCGTCGCGACTATGCCGCGCGTCGCCCAGGGCCGCGCCCAGTACGGCGTGGCTTCCCTTGTCCAGTACGAGGAAAGCGACGAAGACGGCGGACGAATGAGGAAGCTCGCACGCCAGGCAGTCGAATAGAATTTCGTTCCCGGGCGCACCCTCCCGCGCACGTCGCCTGGTCTCGATCTCCGCGAATCTGCGCAGGGTGTTGTAGCTCGGGCGCTTGTCCGGCGGCACGCCGAGCGCCTCACCAAGAGCTTCCCCAAGCGCAAGAGCGAGCTTCCTGACGCTGCCCGCGGGATCGCGATCGACCACCCCGACGACCAGACGCTGCAGGTCGTCGTGGTACCACAGCTTTCGTGACCTCGGAAGCGCAGCGGATGTTCCCAGCACCGCCAGCGAGCGATGCTCGCGCCACTGGCGGTGCATCTCGTACCAGCGGTTGAGACTCAGCCCCGCGTCCGCCGCGGCCCGCTCCACCGGTGGCGCCGTCTCCGGCCGGTCGAACTTCAGCAGCGTCCTGAGCCGCTGGACGGCGCTATCGCGCTGGGCCGGAGACATCAGCGCCCACATCGCCGCCTCCTCGCTAGGAAGCGGCGAGCCGAAGATAGACGCCAGCAGCGCCTCCGTGTTGCCCTTTCGGGCGCGCGCGGGCGTAGTGTCCGTCCCGGCGTTCCGTTCGTGGCCATCGACGCTCATGAAGTCTGGTTAGCGCATGACCAACTTGTAGTCGAGCAGCGCAGCCACCAAGTGGATCGAGTACGGGAATATCCAACCAGCCCTCGATATCCAACTAAGGGCAGTTGAAATTCGACGAATGTCCAACTATCTGTCGATCAATCTCTGACAGAAGGACATGCTCCCATGAAGGACACGGACAAGCCCGATTCGCCCCACGGCCCGTCTTCCCGACGCACGCCGCAGCAAGCCTGGCGGCGCCGGCGCTCCTGCCGGACGTCGACGTTCCGGCTCCTCTACCGGCCGGGACCCTGCGACGGGGAGTTCGAGTGATGGGTGTCGTCCAGTGTACCGCGGCGCGGGCAGGTTCCGAGGCCGCGGCGATCGCA
This sequence comes from Sphingomonas sp. Ant20, assembly GCF_000783375.1. Taxonomy (NCBI): domain Bacteria; kingdom Pseudomonadati; phylum Pseudomonadota; class Alphaproteobacteria; order Sphingomonadales; family Sphingomonadaceae; genus Sphingomonas; species Sphingomonas sp. Ant20. The sequence goes on along the minus strand of NZ_JRVI01000014.1, from coordinate 3,690 downwards.
TGGAGCTGCCTTCAGGGGTGCGCGTTCGAACTCGACGGTGATCAGGCACGCATAGAGCAGATCCATCGCTGTCGGGCCGGCATGGGCGGCGACGTGGTGGTGATCCGCTTCGAGATGACGCACTCGTACCTGCGTAGTCTGCGGCAGGCCATGCAGGCCAGGACCTTTATCCAGATGGTGCGACGCGGCCGGGTGTCTCTCCTGCCGGGGGGGACGGCCTCCCCGCGGACCATGCGTGACATCCCGGACGACCGCGTTGGCGTGGGGGAACTCGCCCGGCCGGGCGCACCCGTGGGGATCGAGATCGACGCAGTCCGGAGTGCGCACGGTCACGGGCGTCGTCGCCACCGCAGGCGGGCTCACGAGGACAGGGTCCGCTACGTGCCCGATAATGGCGGCGCATCGACGAGGGTGCAGACGGTGGCCGTTCCGGCCAGGCGCGGCCGGGCGGCCGGCAAGTGAGCGTAGCTCCGAGCGCGAAGGCGCGCGATCTTCACGGAGTGCCTCGACCCGATCCGGAGCAGCGGCTGCGCCTCGTGCGCGCCGGAAGCGCCGAGGCGGAGGGCGCTCGCTTCGCAGCAAAGATGTTCGTCGCGGAGGACGGCGGTCCAATCCGCACGATCGTCGGCGACGGCCATCGACACTACACGGGAGAGGAGCATTCGCAGAAGACAGGACGCTCGAATCCGTACGACGGCGCGACGGAGCACGCCCTCATCATCGAGAGCGAGCTCCGCTCCGACGTCTGGACCTATCGGACGCAGGCGTTCCGCCTGCGTCTGCTCGTCGGCGTCTCCGTACGCGAGTGGATCTGCGATCACCTTCGGCACGTGCGCGTCGATGGCGTCGACGTGGTCGAGGCGATCGAATGCAAGCCCAACCTGTCCTTCCTGGATGACGACGAGCGCGCCGTGCAGACCGCCGTTGGCGCGGTCATGCGCGGCATGGGCTGGCGGCACCGCGTGCTCTACCTGCGCGACGTCGAAGGCAGCGGCGAGCGCCAGGTCAACTTCGGCGAGATCTACGCGCGGCAGACGCGGCATGTGCCGGAGGATGTGCTCGATGTCTTCGATCGCATGTGCGACGAGAAGCCGGACGTCACCTTCCGTGACCTTCGCGAGGCGCTCCATTCCGATCGCGTCATGGGCACGTCGCTTGCCCATGCGATGATCTGCCGGGGTCGCGTGCAGTTCGACCTGGACCGGTATCTGTTCGATCCCATGCCGGTCCGACTCGTGCCCGCCAAGATCTGTACCGACGTCTTCGGCTTCTGATCTCATGGACAGACTTCCTTTCAGCAGAGGATCCCACCTCTCCTATCACGGCCATCCGTGCGTCTATCATGGCGTGGCGGCCAACGGGCGTTGCCAGTTCACGGACGGCGCCGGCTGGATGCTCGAGGTCTCCGATCCGGAAACCGGTCTTCCAGTGTGGCCGTTGCCGGATCGCGTCCGGGAACTCATGGCCGATCAGTATCTGATCCTCCGCGCCGATCCCCTCGACAATCCGGTCCGCCGGCGCGCTCGCGGCGAGGAAGGTACGCGTAAGGAGCTTGCAGAGGTCAAGTGCAAGAGTAGGCCCGGCCAGTCCCGCGATCCGTGGTACTACCTGCGCGAGGAGACGCTTCGCGCCTGGGACGATCCCGAGATCGAGCGCTGCTCGCTTACCCGCGTAGCCATTCCGGAATGGTACGCGCGCAACTTCGACGTGGCTGACCTGGAGCGCAGGTTCGGCCGTCTTCCCAGTGATACGACCTTCCGCAAGTGGGTTCAGACGCGGGGCTCGGACGGTGATCGACGCCCGGGAGACTTCGCCTCCTACAAGAGCGTCGGCACGCGCCGTCGGCGCATCGACAGCATGGTGCTGGCGATCATTCGTTACTGGGCCGTGCGCTTCCACGCCAAGCCGCGACAGTCTGTGAACGCCTTCTTTCGCAGGGTGGAAGAGGACGTGGACCGCTATCGCCGCGGTGAGAAGCTCGAGATACTGGACTTCGAACGCGCGATAGATCCGCCGGTGGATCCCGAGAGGGTAAAGATGTGCACTCGGCGCATCTTTACGATGGAGCTCGAGCGAGCGCGCGGTGGAAAGGCCATGTCCGTCGCCTATGGGCAGCGTGCACGGGAGCAGCGCTATGGCGGCGGCGGCGTCGCGCAGGAACCGGTGCGCTTCCTCCAGTACGTCCAGCTCGACGACACCCCGTTTCCCATGGTCTTCGTCTTTGATCCCGTGCGCCGCCTTCCCGTGGGCGTGCCGACGGTGACGATCGCGCTGGACGTCTACACCCGGGTCATCCTGGGCTGGGACATCACCTACGAGCCGCCGAGCTATGCCAGCTACTTCCGAACCATGCTGCATACGGCGCTGCCAAAGCGGGTGCCGGAGAGCTTCCAGTGCGAGCCGAGCATAGAGGCGGGCCTGGCCGAGCTGTGCGGCAAGGTCGTCGGCCACATGATGCTCGACAACGCGCGGCACCAGATCGGTCGAGCGGCGCAGGATGCAGGTGGAGACATCGGCTTCGGTGTGCGCTGGGCAGGCAAGAAGCAGCCGACTCACAAGGGGCATGTGGAGAGCTGCCTCGGCACCCTGCAGACGATCCTGCGCGATCGCCTGCAGGGTGCCACCTGGGACATCCCGCTGATGCGCGAGTTCGACTATGATCCTTCGAAGCATGCCATCGTCACGATGGAGCAGTTTCGCGAGATCTTCGCCGAGGTCGTCGCCCGCTATCATACGAAAGGGCACGAGGGGCTTGTGCAGCGCACGCCACTGGACGTCTGGCTGGAACAGCGGGCGCTTCACGGCCTGGACTGGGTCACGGACGCCGACCACTTCCGACGGGCGATCGGGTCGGTCGTCTACGTCTCCTTCCGCGGTGACGGGGCAGGGGTCGAAGGTCTTAGGTACGGCAGCGACGGCTCCGACGAGCGCTATCCGCTGTCTAACGAGGACATCCTATTCCACTTGGGTCTCGCACGAGGCGTCGCGTCCGACGCGAAGAAGCGATCGTTCGACGACGTCAAGATCAAGTACGACCCGAACGACCTGAGCAGCGCCTGGCTCTTCGACGAGCAATTGCGCGAATACGTGGCGATTCCCTGTACGATGCGACGCTACGCAGAGAACCTGCCGCTCTGGCTACACGTCCGCCTAAAGGAATGGGCGCGCCAGAAGAAGCGGAAGTTCGAGACCGAGCACGACATGGTCGCGGTCCGCGATGCGTACGCACAGGCCATGTCGCGGATCATGCCCGAGGCCGTGGTGGCGGAGCGTCGAGCTGCAGCCCGCCTGGAGGATTCCTCACAGGGCCGGGCATACCTCGGCGATTCGGTAGGGCTTCTCGGCGTCATGCCGTCGCCGAGCGGCATGGAGACGATCGTTGCCCACGATACGCGTGTCGGAACCCGCCGCGATGCGACACGAGTCGCTCCGCGCAGTTCCAGCCGGAAGAAGACGACCGGGAAGGGCGGCGCCAGTCACGACGCTTCCGGCGCGACGAGGTCCGAAGCGGCCGAGCAGGCACGCCAGGACACTGCCCAGACCGCCCGCCGTCTGGACAGCGACTCCGGTTCCGGCGGCTATTTCTGATCACCAACGAAAAGGAAACTATCGATGCCTAGCAAAAGCAAGATCACGGCCCCCGGCGCCGCCGCCAAGCCGCAGGCCGGCAGGACCCCGCCGCGCCACAGG
>NZ_JRVI01000139.1:0-9010 GCF_000783375.1 Sphingomonas sp. Ant20 | reverse complement strand
CGCCGAGCTGCCGGACGACCGCGCCGCGTGGTCGCGCGGGCTCGCGACGCTCGATACGGCGACGGGCGGTTTCGTCTCGCTGGCCGATCCCGACCAGGACGGCTGGCTCGATCGCATCGCCGGCGGCACGGTCGGCATCGAGAAGGACGCGACCCGCCTGTCGCCCGTGCAGATGCGGCTCTGGTTCGAGGATGTCCGCGCCGAGACTGTCCGCATATGGATGGCGCAGCCCGCGACGATGGCCGCGATCGGCTATGACGGCTTTGCGGTCGGCGGCGATGGTCCCCGCAAGCAGGGCTATACCCGCACCGGCGCCGACGATCCCGAAGCGTGGCAGCGCCCGTCGCAGGAGCGCGGGGCGTGACGACGAGGCAGCATGGTGCGAATGACGTCGTCGATGCGGTCGTGATCGGCACCGGCGCGGGCGGTGCGCCGCTTACCGCCCGGCTCGCCCAGGCGGGCCTGTCGGTTGTCGCGCTCGAGGCGGGCCGCGCCTTCCGTCCCGACGAGCATGTCGCCGACGAGGTCGCGGCCGACATCTACTGGATGGAGGAACGGCTGAGCGGCGGATCGACGCCGACCGCGTTCGGGTCGAACAATTCAGGCATGGGCGTCGGCGGCTCGACGCTGCACTGGGGCGCCTTTTGCCCGCGTCCCGATCCCCGCGACCTGCGGCTCAAGACGCTGACCGGCGAAGGCGCCGACTGGCCGATCGATTCAGCCGAGCTGACCCGGTACATCGCGGAGGTCGAGGCGTTCACCGGCGTTTCGGGCCCGGCCGACTATCCGTGGGACGCCACCCGCCGCTACGCCTATCCCCCGGTCGCGCGTAACGCCGCCGCCGACGCCATGGCGCGCGGCTGCGCGGCGCTCGGCATCACCGCGACCGACGCCCCCGCCGCCCTGGTCTCGCGCGATCGCGACCAGCCGCACTGGGGACAGCGCCAGGCCTGCGTCAATTGCGGCGCCTGTCACCAGGCTGCCGCAACGCCGCCAAGACGAGCATGGACACGACCTATCTGCCCCTCGCGGTCGCGCATGGGGCCGAGATCCGCGCGCGCGCGCGCGTGGTCGCGTTCGACTATGACGGCCGCGGCCGGATCAGCGCGGTCGTGTACAGCCAGAATGGGCAGGAGCATCGCCAGCTTTGCGCCGCGGTCTTCCTCTGTGCGGGCGGTATCGAGACGCCGCGGCTGCTGCTCAACCTCGGCATCGCCAATTCGAGCGGTCAGGTCGGACGCAACTTCATGGCGCATGTCGCGACCAGATCTGGGGCCGGTTCGACGCGGAGATGCGGATGAACCGCGGCTATCCCTCGTCGCTGATCAGCGAGGACATGATGCGCCCCGGCGATGCCGGCTGCGCGGGGGGCTATCTGATCCAGAGCCTCGGCGTGCTCCCCGTCAACCTCGCCACCGGGCTCGCCCGCGGCGCCGGCCTTTGGGGCGAACGACTCCAGACGCTCCTGCGCGGCTATAACCGGATGGCGGGGATCGGCATCAACGGCGAATGCCTGCCGCATGCCGACAACCGGCTGACGCTCGCCGACGAGGTCGACGCCTTCGGCCACCGCAAGGCGCGGATCGACTTCAGCTATCACGCCAACGAACAGGCGATCGATCGCCACGCGCGGCGCACGCTTAGCGACATCTGGGCGGCGGCGGGCGCGCAGGACATCTTCGCGGTCGATCGCTCGGCGCATACGATCGGCACCTGCCGCATGGGGCATGACGGCGACACCGCAGTGGTTGATTCCGACGGCCGCAGCTTCGACATTGCGAACCTGCGGATCTGCGACAATTCCCTCTTTCCCAGCGCATTGGCGGCCAATCCCGCGCTGACGATCATGGCGCTGTCGCTGCGCACCGCCGACCGTTTTCTCGCATCCGACGATTGAGGAGTTTCACATGGATCTGGGTATCAAGGGGCGCATCGCGCTGATCAGCGGCGCGGATTCCGGCATGGGCAAGGAGACCGCGCGGCTGCTGCTCGAGGCCGGCGTGCGCGTCGCGATCACCGATCAGCCGGGCGGCACGCTCGACGCGGCGCTCGCCGAACTGTCACCGCTCGGCGAGGTCGTCGCGGTGACCGGCGACGTCACCAGCCTCGACGATGTCCGCGCGATCTGGGCCGAGGTGCGCGAGCGGCTCGGCGATCCCGACATCTATGTCAACGCCGCGGGCGTGACGGGCGCGACCGGCGATTTCCTCGACGTCGACGATGCCGGCTGGGAGCAGACGCTCGACATCAACCTCATGGGCGCGGTGCGCATGTGCCGCGAGGCGATCCCGGCGATGCGCAAGGGCGGCTGGGGCCGGATCGTGCTGTTCGCGTCGGAGGATGCGGTGCAGCCCTATGTCGACGAACTCGCCTATTGCGCGTCGAAGGCGGGGATCCTCGCGCTCGCGAAAGGGCTGTCCAAGGCCTATGGCGGCGACAATGTCCTCGTGAACACCGTCTCCCCTGCGTTCATCGCCACGCCGATGACCGACAAGATGATGCGCAAGCGTGCCGAGGAACGCGGCGAAAGCTTCGACGCGGCGATCGACAGCTTCCTCGAAGAGGAACGCCCGGGCATGGTGCTCAAGCGCCGCGGCAAGGCCGAGGAGGTCGCCGCCGCCGTCGCCTTCCTCTGCTCGGAGCGGGCGAGCTTCATCAACGGTGCAGGGATACGCGTCGATTCCGGCTCGGTGTTCACGATCGCCGGATGACGGAACAGCGCGTGCACCGGATCGGGTTCGGCGGCGGGTGCCACTGGTGCACCGAGGGCGTCTTTCAGGCGCTCCGCGGCGTGCAGGCGGTCGAGCAGGGCTTCCTTCAGTCCGAGGCCCCGTCGGACGCCTGGGCGGAGGGCGCCATCGTGACGTTCGACCCCGCCGCCATTAGCCTGGCGACACTGGCCGAGGTGCATCTGCGCACGCATTCGGCGAAATCCGGCTATTCTCCCGCCGGACGCTATCGCAGCGCCATCTATGTCTTCGAGGACGGCCAGCGCCCCGACGCCGAAGCCGCGATCGCCCGGTTCGCAGCCGAGACGGCGGCACCGGCCCGCACCCTGGTCCTGCCGTGCACGGGCTTCCGGCCCTCGGACGCGCGCTTCCAGAATTACTACCGGACCGATCCCGACCGGCCCTTCTGCCGCCGCTATATCGATCCCAAGCTCGACTATATCCGCACCCATTTCGCCGCCGTCGCCCTGCCCGCGGAGCCGCGCGCGTGAGCGTCTTCTTCACCGCCGACACGCATTTCGGCGACCACCGCACGATCAACATCGCGCGCCGACCGTTCGCCGACACCGCCGCGATGGACACAGCGCTGATCGAGCGGTGGAACGCGGTCGTCGGGCCGCAGGACGTGGTGTGGCACCTTGGCGACGTCGCGCGTCGCCCCGCGGACGTGGCCGGGCTGCTCGCGCGGCTGCACGGGACCAAGCACCTGCTGCGCGGCAACAACGATCCCGATGCGACACTGGCGGCGCCGGGCTGGACCAGCGTCGCCGACTATGCGGAGATCACGCTCGACGACCGGCGGCTCGTCCTGTGTCATTACCCATTCCGCAGCTGGAACGGCCAGCACCGCGGCGCGATCAATCTCCACGGGCACAGCCACGGCCGGCTGAAGCCGATGCTCCGCCAGTTCGACGTCGGCGTCGATGTCGACGGTCACGACTATGCGCCGGTCCGGCTCGACAGCCTGCTCAGGCCCCGGCGATAGGGGCAGCGGAATGGGCGGGCGCGTGAAACGGATGGCCGGACTGGCCGAGGCGGCGGCACGGACCGCGCAGGCTGCGGACGACCCGCCCTGCGCGCTCTGCGGCCGCCCGCTCGGCCACCGCGTCGAGCGCCATCACGTCGTCCCCAAGAGCGAGGGCGGTACACAGACCGTGCCGGTGCACCCGATCTGCCACCGCACCATCCACGCCTTCGTCGCCAACCGCGACCTCGCCACCAGCTACGCGACGATGGACCAGCTCCGCGCGCGCGAGGATATCGCCCGCTACCTGCGCTGGATCGTCGACAAGCCCCCCGACTTCCGCGCCCCCACGCGAAAGCGCAGCACCCCCTGAACGGACCTTGGTGGTGTAACCCGCAAGCAACACCCGTTTCGCAATTTACCATTGCTGATCGTAACGGAGCAGCAACATATGGTCATAAAAACCATTTTTCGTCGTAACCATGGTGCACCGCCGTAAAACGGGGGTGTCACAAGGGGGACAGAAATGCGTTGGACGAAATGGATGATGCGCTCGTCGCGGATGGCGATGGGCGCGGGCCTGCTGATCGCGGCCAATGGCGCCGCGGCGCAACTGGCGACCGACCCCCAGACGCCCACCGCCCCCGCGGCGACCGAGGCCCCCACCGAAGACATCATCGTCACCGGATCGCGCATCCGCCGCGACCCGCTCGATCAGCCATCGCCCGTCATCACCGTGGATGAGAACGCGATCGCGCGCACCGGCCTGTCGTCCGTCGCGGACATCCTGCAACGCCTGCCCGCCTCGTCGGGCGGCCTCAATTCGAAGTTCAACAGCTCGGGCAATTTCGGCAACCCGCCCGATGGCGGCGGCGTCGGCGCGGGCTCCGCGGTGCTCGACCTGCGCTATCTCGGCCCCAAGCGGACGCTCGTGCTCGTCGACGGACTGCGCTTCGTCAACGGCGCGTCGGCCAGCGGCATCCCGGCGACGGTCGATCTCAACTCGATCCCGTCCTCGATGATCGAACGGATCGAGGTGCTGCAATCGGGCGCCTCGACGCAATACGGGTCCGACGCGATCGCCGGCGTCGTCAACATCATCACCAAGCAGAACCAGAAGGGGTTCAAGGGATCGGCGCAATATGGCCAGTATCTCGGCGACAATGACGGCAAGACGCAGGATTACCAGCTGAGCTACGGCTTTGGCAGCCAGGGCGTGCACGTCGTCGCGGGCGGCTATTACACCAAGCAGGAATCGGTCAGCGCCGCCGATCGCGACATCTCGCAATTCCCCAATCCGGGCCAGACCAGCTGCGCCGAACCCATCGGCGGCTGCTCCAGCTTCACGCCCTTCGGCCGGTTCCTGGTGAACGGCCAGAACATCACGCTGCGTGGCCCCGTCGCCAGCGGCCGCCCGGTCTATGACCCGACGCTCGCGACCGGTGACTTCAAGGCGTTCACCGCCGCCGATCGGTTCAACTTCGCGCCGCTCAACTATTTCCTGACGCCGGTCGAGCGGTTCGGCGGCTTCGTCAACACGCGCGCCGAGTTTTCGGAGGCGCTCAACCTGCGCGTGAAGGCGGTCTATAACCGCCGCAATTCGCAGAACCAGGCGGCGTTCCTCCCGCTCGGCATCGGTCCCGACGTCGGCAACGGCAACATGCTCGACACGCTCTCGGTCGATGCGACCAACCCGTTCAACCCGTTCGGCGTGACGCTCGTCCCCGGGCAGAACTACACCGCGATCTTCCGCCGCCTCGTCGAGGCGGGGCAGCGCACCTACAGCCAGCAGGTCGACACCATGTCGCTGACCGGCACGCTGGACGGCAAGTTCCAGATGTTCGGGCACAACTGGTATTGGGATGCGAGCGCGGTCATCGGCTATAACGATGCCAAGCAGCTGTTCACCGGCAACATCAACGCCGCACGCCTCGCCCGCGCGATCGGCCCGATCAGCCAGTGCACCGGGGAATGCGTGCCGTTCAACTTCTTTGGCGGGGTCGGCTCGATCACCCCGGCGATGCTCGGCTATATCGGCTTCGACGAACGCGACCGCAGCCGCCAGAAGCTGAACGACTATACCGCCAACGTCTCCGGCGAGCTGTTCGATCTGCCCGGCGGGCCGGTCGGCATCGCGATCGGCTATGAGCATCGCTATCAGTTCGGCAGCTTCACGCCCGACCCGATCATCCAGGCGGGTCTCGGCGCGGACATCCCGGCACAGGCGGCGAGCGGCAAGTTCAACGTCGACGAGGTCTATGGCGAAATCCGCCTGCCGCTGCTGCGCGACATTCCCGGCATCGCCTCGCTCGAGCTGAACGGCGCGGTCCGCCATTCGAACTATTCGACCTTCGGGGGCAATACGACGCTTAGTGGCGGCGCGCTGTGGAAGCCCGTCAGCGACCTGCTGCTGCGCGGCCAATATGCCGAATCGCTGCGCGCACCGTCGATCGGCGAGCTGTTCGGCGCGCAGTCGCGGTTCGACGCCTCGATCGACGATCCCTGCACCAGCGCCGCGGGCGGGCTGTTCCAGTCCAACCCGACCGTCCGCGCGAACTGCGTCGCCAACGGCGTCCCCGGTAATGGCAGCTACGCCGAACCCTCGGGCCAGTTGCCGGTGCTCACCGGCGGCAACAGCGAGCTGCGACCCGAAACCGCCCGGACGCTGCTGTTCGGCGGCGTCTACAGCCCCAGCTGGGCCCGCGGCGGCACGCTCTCGGCGCTCAGCCTCGAGGTCAACTACTACGACATCAAGGTCGACGACTCGATCGCGTCGATCCCGGCCCAGGTGCTGCTCAGCCGCTGCGCCCAGACCGGCGACGCGCTCAGCTGCGCGGCGGTGCGGCGTGCCCCCAGCGGCATCGTGACCGCGATCAACGGCCTGCTGCTCAACACCGGCGGCATCCGCACCAAGGGCATCGACGCGACGCTGACGGTCCGCTCGGGCGAGACCGGCGCCGGGCGCTTCGGCCTCTACGTCTCGGGCAACTATCTGCTCAAGTATAGCGAGCGGACGCCCGCGACCGACGGCTTCGTCACGACCGACTATGTCGGCACCGAACGCGGCTCGCCCGATCAGACCTATCCGCATTTCAAGGGACTGGGCACGATCGACTGGTCGGTGGGGCCGGTCACCGCGAGCGTCACCGGACGCTATATCGACAATGTCGACGAAATCGCTGCGGAGAACGCCCTGAAGAGCCGCCTCTACGGCGACGTCCAGCTCCAGTTCCGGCCGGCCTGGCTCGATTCGAAGCTCGCGCTGACCTTCGGCGTGAACAACGTCTTCGACAAGGATCCCCCCGCCTGCTTCAGCTGCAGCCTGAACAACTTCGACCCGACGACCTATGACATCCCGGGCCGGTTCGGGTACCTGCGGCTCTCCTACGGGCTGTAGGACAATGGCTGCCGACCGGCGCGCCGGTCGGCAGCCACACAGCGTCGGAAACATAGGATGCTCCGATCGCCAAAAGACCTTCGTCTCACCGATTGTGAGGAACGAAGTAGGCCGTCCCCGCGCTCGACCCCGACAGAAGGAGACGAGCAATGGACGACACCAGGGTCTGGGCATTTGAAGAAAGCCTGTGGACGGGCGACGCGGACCAGTATCACACGCTGATCGACGACGAATGCGTGATGGTGCTTCCCGAGCAGCCCTTCGTGATGACCGGCGCGCAGGCGATCGAGGCGGTCGCCGATACGCCGCGCTGGTCGGAGGTCCGGTTCAGCGAACAGCAGATCATGCGCCCGCAGGAGGGCCTGATCGCGATCGCCTACAAGGCCGAGGCGAGTCGCGAAGGCGCAACCGGCTATACCGCCTATTGCACGACGACGATGCGCCGGCTCGAGCATGAGGAATGGCGCGTGGTCCAGCACCAGCAGACGCTCGCCCCGGTCGCCGGCGGCGCCTGACTCGACCAATACGGCGGTCGCCCGACGACCGCCGATGATCAGGAGCGTGTCGCCAGCCCCCCCGCCAGCGGCATGCTCCTGGTCCTGACCCCCGTCGCCGCCGCCAGCGCATTGGCGAGCGCGGCGGCGGTGGGCCCCTGCGCGCACTCGCCCGTACCCAGAAACGGCGTACCCGGCCGGTCGATCACCTCGACGACGACGCTGTGCGGCACGTCCGCGAACCGCAGGATCGGATAGCCGCTCCAGTCATAATCGGTCCGGCGCGCACCGTCGTGTCCCGCGGACTCATATGCGGTCCAGCTCAGCGACTGGAGCAACCCGCCCTCGACCTGGTTGCGGATGCCGTCGGGATTGACCGCCTCGCCGCTGTCGACCGCGACGACCGCGCGGTGGACGATCAGCCGCCCCTCGTCGGGGATCCGCTCGACATCGAGCGCGACCGCGCAATAGGCGCCGTGATTCTTGTACCGCGCAAAGGCGAAGCCCCGCCCGCGATTGGGCCGGGGCCGGTAGCGGCTCCATCCGAACCGCGCCGCCGCGCGCCGGATCACGTCTGCGGCGCGCGGATCGTCGAGATGCGCGAGCCGGAACGCGACCGGATCGCGCCCCGCCGCCGCCGCGAGCTCGTCCATCGCGCTCTCGAGCGCGAAGATGTTCAGATGCGCGCCCAGCCCGCGCAGCGCCGACACCCGCACCGGCATGTCGGGCAGGAAATGGCTGACGATGCTCTGGTTGGCAAAGCGATAAAGCGGGATGGCGTTGCGATCGCCGCCGCCATTGGGCTGCGGGATCGGCTTGGGCGGCGTCGGCACGAACGGCGGCACTACCTCCACGCCCGCGAGCAGGTCACCCGCCGCGACGGGGCGCGTGCTGTGCGTGTTGCTCCACACCTGATGCCGCCAGTCGACGATCCGTCCCGACGCATCCAGCGTTGCGTCGATCTGCGCGAGCATCGCCGGCCCGAGCGGTTCCCAGCCATGCTCCTGCTCGCGGCTCCATTGCAGCCGGACCGGAACGCCGGGCATCGCACATGCGACCAGCGCGGCATCGCCCGCGACGTCGTCCGCCCCATTATGCCCGTAACAGCCCGCCCCCTCGCGGTGGACGCAGCGGACGCGGTCGGCGGGCATCGCGACCAGCTCGGCGATCGCGGTGCGCAGCGGCTCGACGCCCTGGCTGTGTGTCCAGACCGTCAGCTGTCCCTCGGCCATCAGCGCCACCGCGCAGGACGGTCCGATCGCACCGTGCATCAAATACGGCCGGTCGTACCGCGCGGACAGCCGCCGCACGCCCGGCGCCGCGGACGCGTCGCGCCGCGTGTCGATCACACTGCTCTCGCGCCGCATCTCCAGCAGTCCCGCGGGCATCGGCGGCAGCGCGGGCACGGCCGCGTCGCGCGTCCATG
>NZ_JRVI01000138.1:0-6742 GCF_000783375.1 Sphingomonas sp. Ant20 | reverse complement strand
CGGGGCGCAGACGCGGTCATTCCCGTACGCCGGGGCGGCCAGCCATGGAAGAAGCCGGCGGCCGGCGCCGATGCTCGCAACGAAACGCTACGCGCGATGAAAAGGCTCGGTCGAACAATCTGGAAGAAGTGGAGCGGCTACCATCGCCGCAGCCTGGTCGAGACGAAGATGCACTGCTTCAAGCTGCTCGGCGAGCGCGTCGCATCGCGCACCTTTGATCGTCAGATTACCGAGCTCAAACTCCGTGCCGCAGTTCTCAATCGATTTTCACAAATAGGAACACCGACCACCATCCGCGTTGCATAGATCTCGTCAGTAAAACCATATTTGTGCTTAATTATCTTTGTGCAACAAAGCCTACCGAAACTGGAAAAGATCCGGTTCGAGAACAATAGGATGAATACGCCGCAGCCTGGACAGTTCGGTTTCAATCGCGTCACGCCGGATCAAGGCACATAATTGATTCAGTCAAAGAAAGGCACTGGAACACCATGCGTGAAATCCCGTCCGATATCGTACAGACGTGGGCGCCAGACCCTGCATACCTGCCCGATTGGTTTGTCGACGCGCTATCCGTGCCGCGGGAGGAAGGCTTCGTCGAGGTCTCGGGTGTGAGAATGCATTACTTCCGCTGGGGAGATCGTTCCGCGCCTCCTTTACTGATGACCCACGGCTTTCTCTCTCATGCACGGTGCCTGGCGTTCGTCGCGCCTTACCTAGCTGAAAATTACCATGTGATCGCCTACGACCATTCAGGAATGGGCGACAGCGACGTTCGCGAGAATTGTGACATGGTCGCGCGAGGACGGGAGATGATCGGGGTCGCGGAGGCCCTTGGACTTTTTGGCCACGAGCACAAGCCGATCATCGTCGCACACAGCTTTGGCGCGGCAGTCGCGCTCCAGGCGATCACGCTGGCGCCGGATGCCTTTGCCGGTACGGTGATTTGCGATCTGATGGTGCTGCGTCCGTCCAGCTTTGACGCCGTTTGGGGCGGCGGCCGCACCGGCCCGGGATCAGGCGACCCCGATCGCCCGCATAAGCGCTACCCCGATTACGCCAGCGCGCGCGAGCGGTACGTTCTATCTCCGCCACAGCCCGTTGGTGAGGCGTTCCTGATGGATTACATGGCCTATCACTCACTTCGACGCGAAGGCGAAGCGTGGACCTGGAAGTTTTCGCCATCAGTGTTCAAGCGGGATAATGTGCCCAGCGAATGGCTTGAAATGGGCAGAACGCTGGTCGAGGCACCAGGCCGCAAGGCGATAGTACACGGCGAGCAAAGCCTCCTTTTTACAAACGATTCCAGTGATTACGTGCGCGAGCTCGGCGGTATCGATATTCCGATCATCGCTGTACCCGAAGCTCGGCACCATCTGATGCTGGATCAGCCGCTGGCGTTCGTCGCCGCCTTGCGCGCGTTGCTGGCGGGCTGGAGCATCGAGCGCAATTAGACCGGTTTGATACCAAGCTATCCGCCGCGTCCGAGCAGGGTTTTAGGAAGCTTTTAGCACCGCATTCGACCAACCTAGGGAGCACACCGACCTGTACTCCGGTGTTACGTCTGCGCCGTCACAAGGGCGCGTATCGTCAACCGTTCGATCAAGCTGCTCACGTCATCGGCTGAACTGGTGAGTCCTTCCGTCAACCACCAGCTTAAAATGGTGATTATTCCGCCCACTACGACCCGAACAGCGAGTCCGCGAGGCACGGATGAATCAAACGGAAGATCGAGCCCCTCTGCGTATCGAATGGCGCGAGCCGTCACTTCCTGTCGCACTGCATCGCCACCGCCAACCAGCAGAGCTGCAGACGCGTGCCGATGGAGATCGACGAACTCCACGACCGATCGCACGGCGTTTCCCACATCTCCACGTACGAGAGCCGGGGCCACCTGCTTAACCAACCGTCCCATCAACTCGTCCGCCACGTCGAGCAACAGCATGTCGACGCCGGGATAATGGCGAAAGAAGGTCGCGTAGCCGACTCCGGCCTGGGCGACGATACGTTGCGCAGTGATCGAATGCGCGTCGCCGTCTTGCAACAGCGCCAGCATCGCGTCGCGCAGCAGCGAACGGGTTCGCGTGACACGAGCGTCCACGCCCTTTTCGCTATTACCCCTTTTATGAGCCACAGTAGATCATATATAGCGGACCTTGGAGTAAAGGAGCAAAGCGATGAGTTCGTATTCCACGCTATCGCGCGAACCGTCCAGCGGGGTCGACGATCTCCGTGACGATCGAAAAAGCATTCCATCGCAGCCCATGGGTCGCGGTTGCCCAGTCCAGTCTTTTTCAGAAGCACGCGCGCTACTCCGGGACGATGAGCTGCATCAGGCCAGTTTCCGCGCTGATCTGATGGCAAGGTTCAGCGACGAGCGCTTTGCGCCAATCATTTTCCAGCACGGTGAGCGCCATCGCCGTCAGCGTGCTGCGACCGCTCGGTTCTTCACCCCCAAAACCGTCGACACCAGCTACCGTGCGATTATCGAACGTGAATCCGATGCGTTAATCGGCGACATGCAGCGTCGCGGCCACGCAAAGCTTGACGACATGAGCATGCGGCTGGCGGTGTCCGTTGCGGCCGAGGTTGTCGGTGTTACCGATAGTAATCGCACCGGGATGGCGCGTCGGCTCGAACGCTTTTTTCAGGCTGGCAATGTCGCGCTCGGCAAGTCGATCCTCGATCTGCCACGCTTCGCGCGGGCTCAGATCCACATGCTTAATTTTTACGTTCGAGACGTGTTCCCAGCGGTTCTCGCGCGTCGCCGTGCCCCGCGCGAAGACGTGATCTCGCATTTGATCGCCGAAGGCTATTCGGATCGCGCGATCCTTACCGAGTGCGTGACCTACGCTGCAGCCGGCATGGTGACGACACGCGAATTTATCACGATGGCGGGATGGCATTTGCTCGAGCGCGAGGAGCTTCGGACACGCTTCCTTGCCACAGATGAGACCGGGCGGATCGCCATCTTGGAAGAGATCCTTAGGCTCGAACCGGTCGTCGGGGAGCTTTCGCGACGGAATCCAAATACCGGCCAGATTTTCAAAATCGATATCCGCCAGGCGAACGCTGATGTCGCGGCGGTGGGCGCGTGTCCGCATGCAGTCGATCCTGATCGCGCCTTGGCAGCGCGCGTCGGTAGCGCGGGGCTTGCGTTCGGTGATGGTTCCCATCGATGCCCTGGCGCGAGCATCGCAATTCTCGAAACCGCAATCTTTCTCGATCGCCTGCTGCGCATTGCGGACTTAACGCTGGAAGCACCGCCGAAGATCAACTGGAACGCGTTGATCACAGGGTATGAACTTCGCGATTGTCGCCTTCGCATTGCTTCCCGATCATTTTGAGTTCCTTGGCTTATTACATCTTGGGAATTGCCTTCCTCGTCAATTCGCTCTGGTGAGCGGCCTTCTTGCAAAACGGGATCGGCCGTAATCACGTGACGTTAGTAATTTCATATAAATAGAAGCATCGGCAAAGGCCTTTCTTGTCAAATGCTATTGCTATTTACTTGGTAATGGCTGTCGACTCCTGATTGGCACTATCTGCGGCCATCCGAAAGAAATGCGTCGCGAGATTTGTCCGGAAAATACCGTTGGAAAGAGATATTGTATAACCAGTCTCAGGCATTCTATTGAAAAGCCATTCTGGTATTCTTTTTGATTCCGGCCTTAGCGAGCGCTAGCTCGCGAAGCCCGAGATCGAGGGATCTCTGTCGGGGCGGCGTCCGGAGTTTCTGGGAATTTGCGAGCCATCATGCAGGCCATCTCGCGCGATCAATCGATAACGCCTTGTCAACGTAAGCTTGGGGACCGGGACCCAGAAACGCTGGGACCATCGGAGAAGCCGCCGCGAGAGACGGATCAAGGCCCGTGGCGGGGATCGGCGAACCCGCTCGGAGCCCGCTAGGCCAGTCGTCATAGGGCTGGCTGCGCGCCGTTCGCGGCATGACTGTTCTGGATCGCGCCGATCATTCAGGGTCGCGCGCGCCAATAGCTCTACACGTCGGATTATCTCGCATCTCAGATGAGAGATAATTCTTGCACGCGAAACCGGATGGTGGGATTAACGCGCATCTGAGACGCGAGATAATCCTATGGCTCTTCATTTGGTCGGTGAGACAATTGACGCCAAGCGCGCGCATCAGCGCGCGAAGGCGGTGAGTTGATCCAACTCGTCCGCGGGGTTTACGTCGATCACCAAGGGGATATCGAGGCGACGATCCTCGGTCATGCGGTCCGGATTGCGCACTATCTCTATCCCAACGCCTATCTGTCGTCGGCGAGTGCGGCGCTGCTCGCCCCGACGCCCGACGGGCGGCTGTTCATCAGCGGCCGCCGCAACCAGCGCACGCGGTTGCGGACGCTTGAGATCATCCAGAACGAAGCGCCGAAGCATCCATCGACGGCGATGGCGGTCATTGGCGACGACCTGGGCGAATTGCGCGTCGACGCCTCATCGCCGCGCCAGCGCTTTCTCGAAGCGTTCCGCCTGCGCAGCGAACATGCGAGCGCGGCTACCGCCGACATGCGCGCGCAGATGGCGGCGCGTCTGGTGGAGGAACATGGGACGCCCCAAGCCGCAGCCGACGCCGTCTGGGTGCTGGCGCGCGAGAACGAATGGTATCGCGAAGGCGAAGGTGCCGAACGCTTTCTGCTAGCTCAGCCGGGCGTTGCCAAGGCGCCGGTCAACAAGGCAGCGCTCGATCTCCTCGTCGCCTGGCACGGTGAGCCGCTCGGCCGGCTGACCCACGATGGATTTGAATGGCGCTGGAAGCCGGGGCGTCGAGCGGGACCGGCCCTCGTGCGCGAAACCACGCCGGGCAAGCTGCCGGCCTTCATTGAATCGCTGCTTCCTGAGGGCTGGCTGGCGCAGGTTCTCCACGAACGCGATGAACGCGAGGCGCTCCGGCGCGGACGGCGATATATGTCGAACATCGTCATCGTCGAGGGTCGAGAAGAACTGGCGGCGCTGCCTGCTGACATTCTCACGACAACACTGGCTGGATACATCGACACCGGTCGCTTCACGGGCCGCTACGCCGGTCCGGCCCGGGGCGAGATCGAGGAGACCTTCGAGCAGAACCTGGCGCGCATCTTCGCGCGCGCGGAAACGCCGCGCCTGTCGGGCGTCCAGATCAAGGCGCCGATGAGCCTGATGCCTGATGGCGCCCTCGTTCCGGCCATCGATCAGCCGTTCACCCATATCCTCAAGCCCGCCGGCACGGCGGGCTTCGAGATGTTACCGGTCGTCGAGTGGCTTTGCCTGGAGCTTGGCCGCTCGGCCGGGTTCGATGTGCCCGACGCCGCGCTGCTGGAGATGCCCGACGGCATGTCGCCTGCACTGGTCGTCGAGCGGTTCGATATTCGTCGCGCGCCAGCGGATCAGCGGCGTCTGGCGATGGAGGACTTTTGCTCCATTTTGGACCTTCCAGCATCCGCCAAATACGACGGAACGATCGAGCGGATGGCGCGCGGCCTACGACCGCTGTCGACCGATCCGGCCAGCGATCTCGATATCCTGTTCCGCCGGGCCGTGTTCGCCTGGCTCATCGCCGATGGCGATATGCATCTCAAGAACCTCGCTGTGCTCAAAGTCGCCGAGGTGGATGCCAAGGCCTTCACGAGCATGCGCTTCGCGCCGCTCTACGACGCCGTCACCACGCGCGTCTTCCCGGGTTTGGGGGGCGATCGCATGGCGCTCAAGCTCAACGGCAAGGATGACCGTCTGACGCCCCAGGACTTCCTCGCGCTGGCGCGGACAATCGGCGTATCCGCCGGAGATGCCGAGACTGCGATTGCGGACTTGACCGCGCGTGTGGCCGACCGGGCGCAGGGGCTTCAGCTACCTGCCTTCGCGGCCGAGGCTGAGGCCGCCAAGACAGCGCAGGAGAAGGTGATCGCCTTGGTCGGGGAGCGCTGCAAGGCACTTGCCGTTGAAGGCGACTGAGCGGCGCGACGTCACGGTTGGAGCCGGATTTGCAGGTCGGCGAGATCTTCTGCCGCCATGGCGGTTCCCATGAGGCTGTGAAGATACTCCAGCAGGTCTTCCTGACGCGGTTGTCCGAACGCGAGGCGATAGACGGTCAGGCTTCGTTTGAGCCACTCGAGTCGTCGGACCTCGCGGCTGAACGGGAGCATGGGCACGCGGCGTTCGACCTTCACCGGCCCTTCGTAAATCCAGTAGGGAATGAGGTCAGAGTCATTCTCGGTCTCGGCGCGAGCTGCGTCGAACATGATCTGCCAGGGATCATCGTGATCTCTCTCGCGCCCACGCACCACGTCGACCTGCCGATGCGCCAGATTTAGGCGGATTGCGTGACCCTTGAAGCGGTGGACACGCCCCTCGCGCTGCTCGAGATTGACGGGATTTCCGGGCAAGTTCCAGTGATAGAGCCGATAGCAATAAGGGTGAAAGTCGAGGCCTTCCTGTCCGACGGAGGTCGTGGCCAGCGCGAAGGGTCGGAACGGTGAGTTGAAGGCATCGCGAACGCTGGAGAGGCGTGCGGCCCCGCCTTCCTCGTCTTGGCTTTGTTGCACAAAGATAATTAAGCACAAATATGGTTTTACTGACGAGATCTATGCAACGCGGATGGTGGTCGGTGTTCCTATTTGTGAAAATCGATTGAGAACTGCGGCACGGAGTTTGAGCTCGGTAATCTGACGATCAAAGGTGCGCGATGCGACGCGCTCGCCGAGCAGCTTGAAGCAGTGCATCTTCGTCTCGACCAGGCTGCGGCGAT
>NZ_JRVI01000137.1:0-6249 GCF_000783375.1 Sphingomonas sp. Ant20 | reverse complement strand
GAGCCGCGCGCCTCGATTGGCGCTCCCGTTCGTCGCGGACTGGCCGGCGGCGTCGGAGAGCAGGGCGGCGGGGGCGATCCCGGCCGCGAGCGGCAGGGCGAGCAAGGTTCGGCGGTCGAAGGTCATGGCGCGGTAGCTAGCCGATCCCGATCGCGCAGGGGAAGGGGCGATCGACACGCATCGCCGGCAATGGTCCCGTCAGAATACTGCTATCGCCGCGTGCAACGTGAGCGCGATCAGCGCGAGGCTCGACAGCAGGAACAGGATGAACCGCGTATGCACCCGGTTGGTCGTCGCCTGCGCGATGCTGTGCGCGACCCGCAAGCCGACATAGGCCCAGGCGATCCACGCGTTGACCCCGTCGCCGGTATGGCTGAGCGCAAGCACCGCACACACCGCGTAGAACAGCGTCGGCTGTTCCATCAGATGGTTGTAGTTGTGCGCCTTCCACTGCGCACTGGCGGGCAGCGAGCGGTCCGCATCGGCGGCGCGGGTGCCGACGAGCTGGCTGAGATCGACCCCCGCCGCCTTCATCGCGGGCAGGCGGGTCGCCAGCATCCAGAGCAGCATCACCAGCGTCCAGGCGATCAGCGCGACCATCGGCCGCAGGATCTCGCTGTGGATCAGGTCGTCATGCATGAAAAAGCCTCCCCCGGTTCCCCGGAGGAGGCTGCATTAATCGCGCACCGGGAGCAATCGCAGAATCCTCCCCCTTGCGGGGAAGGATCAGCGCGCCCGTCTCAGGCCTTGTCGAAGCTCGCGCCCCACTTGCGGACCGGACGGTCCTTCCACAGGCCACGATGATACGCGTCCGACGCGAGCAGCGGCATGACCGAACCCGCTTCGGCGAACACCATCTGCTCGATGCCGGTGTTGACCTTGCCCCACGACGCCGCCTCCTGCAGCGTCGACGACGAGCACGCACCGTCGCGCACGTCGGCGACCGTGATCTGCACTGCGTACTTGTGGACCTGGACGTCGTCGTGGCCGAGGATCTCGGCGCACACCACGGTGTCCTGGATGAAGTTCTTCGGCACGCCGCCACCGATCATCAGCAGGCCGGTGGTGCCCGCCTTGATCTTGATCTCGGTCAGCTCGCGGAAATCCGCGATCGCGTCGAGGACCATGTACGGCTTGCCCGCCTTCGCGGCATCGACCTGGTGCTTGACCAGACCGAAGCCGGCCGAGCTGTCGACGAACGCCGGGCAGAAGATCGGCACGTCATGCTCATAGGCGAGCTTGACGAGGCTGTTCTCCTTCTTGCCGTGCTCGACGAGGTACTTGCCCATCTCGCGGATGAACTCGCGGCTCGAATAAGGGCGGGGTTCCAGCGTCTCGGCGATCTCGAAGATCGTGTGGTCGACGTGCTGGAGCTCTTCCTCGTCGATATAGGTGTCGTAGATCCGGTCGATCATCAGCGAGCGCAGCACGTCGTCGTGCGGCACTTCCAAGGCCTGATAATGCTTGTGGCCGAGGCCTTCGAAGAAATCCATGTCGACGATCGTCGCGCCGGTCGCGACGATGCCGTCGATCATGTTGTTGCGCAGCAGCTCGGCATAGAGGTCCATGCAACCGCCGGCGCTCGTCGAGCCCGCGATCACGAGGAAGATCGTGCAGTCCTTGTCGGCGAGCATCTGGTTGTAGATGTCGGTCGCGCGGCCGAGGTCGCGGCTGGTGAACGACATCTTCTTCATCGCGTCGACGATCGGCCGCGCGTCGAAGCTCGTGATGTCTATATGCTCGACGGTGGTGGACAGGAGCTCAGCCTTGCGCTGCGCGTCGATGCGGGTGTCTTCGGTCATGGTCATCATCCTCAACGTCGTCATCCCCGCGCAGGCGGGGATCCATAAACTCGGGGGCTAGGTCGAGCCGCGCCGATAGCGTTTATGGATTCCCGCCTGCGCGGGAATGACGGTAGAAATAATAGCTAGTGGTTACAGCGTGACGACGTTGGACGCGAGGTCCTGGTACCGTTCGTCGTACAGCGAGACCATCGGCTCGTCGGTGACGATCACCGTCTCGTCCGATCCGAACCCGTTGAACGCGGTCCGCATCGCCGAGCCGTACGCGCCGAGCATGCCGATCTCGATATAGTCGCCGGCCTGGATGTCGGCGGGCAGCAGGAACGGCCCGGCCATGTGATCCATGTCGTCGCACGTCGGACCATAGAAGCTGAACTCCATGTCCTTGGCACGGCTGTCCGGCTCGCGGAGCAGCTCGACCGGGAAGCGCCAGCCGATATGCGCCGCATCGAACAGCGCACCATAAGCGCCGTCGTTGATGTACAGCTCGGTCCCGCGGCGCTTTTCGACGCGCACGATGATCGACGAATATTCCGCGCACAGCGCCCGGCCGGGCTCGCACCACAGCTCGGACGAATAGCTGACGGGCAGCGATTCGAACGCACGGTGGATCGTCTCGAAGAAGCGCTCGAGCGGAGGAGGCTCCATCCCCGGATAGGAGGACGGGAAGCCGCCGCCGACGTCGATCACGTCGACCGTGACCGCCGCCTCGACGATCGCCGCGCGGACGCGCTCCATCGCGTTCGAATAGGCTTCCGGCGTCATCGCCTGGCTGCCGACATGGAAGCAGATGCCCAGTGCGTCCGCCGCCTGGCGGGCCGCGAACAGCAGTTCCTTGGCTTCATGCGGTGCGGCACCGAACTTCGACGCGAGGCTGAGCTTCGAATGCTCGGACGACACGCGCAGCCGGACGCACAGCGTCAGGTCGGTGGCTTCGCGGGTGGCGCGCACGACCTTGTCCAGCTCTTCCAGGCTGTCGAGGCTGAAGGTGCGGACGCCGTGCGTGAAATACGCCTCGGCGATCGCTTCCTCGGCCTTGACCGGGTGCATGAAGCACAGGGTCGCCTCGGGCAGCGTCCGCGCGACCAGGCGCACTTCTGCGATCGACGCCACGTCGTAATGCGTGATGCCATTGTCCCACAGGATCTGCAGGAGTTCGGGAGAAGGATTCGCCTTCACCGCATACATCGAGCGACCCGGGAACTTCTCGACGAAGAACCGAGCGGCGCGCGCAGCAGCGTGCGGACGAACGAGCGTGACCGGATTGACCGGGCGCCCCTTAGCGATGTCGATGCCGCCCCCGATGAAGGGAGTGTCGGCGGTCGAATGGGCTTTCGCTAACCCCAGCGCGATATGATGCTTGACCAATTCAAGGGACCTCCAATGTCCTGAGACAAATTACGAAAACACTGCCTTGCGGTTGGAAGTCCCATGGGGCAGCGGAAGCGCGATTTAGGGGCGCACGCCCCCCATGTAAATAGCATCTGCACCACAGGAGACGACGTGTGACGATTTTGCGACAGCCGACACGGGCCGGGGTCCGTGACGCGGCAGAGAAGATCGCGCGCATCCTGCCGCCGACGCCGCTGTTCGTGGCCGAAATCCGGGGGATAGCGGTCGCGTTCAAGGCGGAATCGCTGCAACCGGTCGGCGCGTTCAAGATTCGCGGCGCCTGGCATCGGCTGACCGCGATTCCCGAGGCCACGCGGGCGCGCGGCGTCGTCGCCTTCTCTTCGGGCAATCATGCGCAGGGTGTGGCCTGGGCGGCGCGGCGACTCGGCATCGCCGCGACGATCGTCATGCCGTCGGACGCGCCGCGCACGAAGCGCGATGCGACGCTGGCGCTCGGCGCGGAGGTCGTCGCCTATGACCGCGCGACCGAAAGCCGCGAGGCGATCGCCGCACGGCTCGCCAAGGCACGCGGCGCGACTTTGGTGCCGAGCTTCGACGATCCGTGGATCATCGAGGGGCAGGGCAGCGCGGGGATCGAGGCGCATGCGCAGATGGCGGCGCTGGGGCTGGGTTCACCGTCCCGCATCGTCGTCCCGTGTGGTGGCGGCGGGCTTGCGGCGGGGGTCGCGCTCGCGGTCAAGGACGCGGCGATCACGGTGGTCGAGCCCGAGGGGTGGGACGACATGCGGCGGTCGCTCGAAGCGTCGTGGATCGAGCCGGTCGGGCCGAACCCGCCGCCGACCGCGTGCGATTCGCTCCAGACGCAGCGCGTGTCGCCGCTGACCTTCGACGTCCTGTCGCGCCGCGATGCGACCGGCGTCGCGGTCAGCGAGGCGGAGACCGCGGCGGCGCAGCGCTGGGCGGCGGAACGGTTGCGGCTGGTGATCGAACCCGGCGGCGCGGTCGCGCTCGCGGCGTTACTGGCGGGCAAGGTGCATCCCGAGCCCGGGCTGCTCGTCATCCTGTCAGGCGGCAATGTCGACCGCGCCGCCTATGCGGCGGTGCTGGCGGGCTGATCTCAGCCGGTCGCGGGCGGCAGCGTGCGGACCGCGGGCTTCGCGCAGGCATAGGCCTGTTTGTAGCCGCGGTTCCAGCAGGCGACGAAGCCGTCGAGGATATTGAGGTTCATCGGCCAGGCATAGGCGCGCGGCTTGCCGTCGACGCCGACCGGGGCATAGCCCGCCGGCCGGGGGAGTGCGGCGAGCTTGGCGCGGGCGGTATCGAGGCCCGCCAGATCTCGGCGCAGAAAGGCGATGCTGCCGTCGACATACAGGTTCCAGCCGAACCCCATATCCTCAGGCAGCGGTTTGCGCGCGGCCTCGAACAGCGCGATCGCGGGCGCGGTCTGGCCGGCATTGGCGCGCAACTGTCCCTCGTGCCAGTTGAGCAGGCCCGCCGTACGCGGATCGCCCGCATGGCTCGCTCGCCACGCCGCGATCGCATCCGCCGCGACCAGATCGCATCCCGCCGCGGCGAGTGGTCGCCAGCCGCTGGTCGGTGTCTGGTCGAACGCGCGTTCGTCGAGCGCGAGCATCGCCGCCTCGTCATAGCGGCAATTCGCGGGGGCAGGGGGCGTGGGTGCGGCCTGCGCGACGAGCAGGGCGATCAGGATCGGCATGGCGGCTCCCAGGTCCGGAAGGGACGGGGGCCATGCTATTTTCGCGGACGATCAAGTCAATGCGGCACGTCCGGTTTCCCTATCGGCGCGGCTCGGCGTAACGCTGGCGCATGACCGCCGCCCTGACCGCCATCGCCGCCGCCGCGCCCGCCATCGCCATGCTCGGCATGTTCGCCTGCCTGATCGCCGGCATCACGCTGATCGTGAAGAACCACGACCGCCGCAAGGGCATACTCATGCTCGTAATGGCCGGGGTACTGCTCGCCAACGTAGCAATCTGGACCCTCTAACCCCTCTCCCCCCCGGGGGGAGAGGGAGGGGCCCGCCGCGCAGCGGTGGGAGGGTGAGGGCACGTTGTGAAGCGCAACGCTCGCAGCGTGCCCTCATCCGGCGCTACGCGCCACCTTCTCCCCCGAGGGGAGAAGGGCTTAGGCTCACCGGATCGGCGAATTCGGATCCAGCCGCATGTCGAGATACTTGTCCACCGACCCCATCAGCTCGGGCATCTCGTGCTCGAAAAAAGTGGTTCGCCTTCGGGATCGTGTCGTGATGGATGGTGATGTGCTTCTGCGTGCGCAGCTTGTCGACCAGCTTCTGCGTCGCACCCGGCGTCGCGACCTCGTCGCCCTCGCCCTGGATGATGATGCCGCTCGACGGGCAGGGTGCCAGGAACGTGAAGTCGTACAGATTGGCAGGCGGCGCGATCGAGATGAAGCCGCGGATCTCGGGGCGACGCATCAGCAGCTGCATGCCGATCCACGCACCGAAGCTGACGCCCGCGATCCAGGTCGTCTGCGCCTCGGGATGGAAGCTCTGCACCCAGTCGAGCGCGCTCGCCGCATCGGAGAGCTCGCCGACGCCGTTGTCGAACACGCCCTGGCTCTTGCCGACACCGCGGAAGTTGAACCGCAGCGTCGCAAAGCCGCGCCGCTGGAAGGTCTTGTAGAGCTGCTGCACGATCGCGTTGTTCATCGTGCCGCCCGCCGACGGGTGCGGGTGGAGGATCATCGCAACGGGCGCGCGCGGACGCGGACCCGGCGCAAAACGACCTTCGAGACGGCCTTCGGGACCGGGAAAAATGACTTCTGGCATGGGCACTCGCGAGCTGGGATACGCACTCGGGTGGAGTGCCGGACGATGCGCGCTATATAGGTAATGCACCCCTTTTCGCAATTGGAACCGACCCTGTCCCGTAACGAACCCCGCATCTACCTCGATCACGCCGCCACGACGCCGATGCGTCCGGAGGCCGTCGCGGCGGTGATGGAGGGCATGGCGCGCTGGGCGAACCCGTCCTCGCCGCATGCCGAGGGGCGCGCGGCACGGGCGGCGCTGGAGGATGCGCGGCGCCGGATCGCGCAGGCGCTCGACTGGCCG
>NZ_JRVI01000136.1:0-18657 GCF_000783375.1 Sphingomonas sp. Ant20 | reverse complement strand
AGCTGGTCGCTCCATTCGTGTATCCGCTCCCTACCGCGCTGGATGTAGTACCCCAGCCCCCGCGCTTCCTGGATTGCCTCATTCATCTGCCCGCGCGGGGTAACGGCGTGCGGCTCTTCGCCGCCGCGATCTGCTCGCGCTCGGCGCGCCGCTCGATCGCGGCCGAGGCATGCCCCATCTTCACGGTCGGCTCCATCTCCACGCCCTGACGTGCATAGCTGCGATGATCGACCCGCTCGGCCACTTGCGCCAGTTCGAGCGCATCGTTGACCTGCGCCGCCCAGCTCGCCCGGATCTCCTCCACCTCGATCGACGCCGACGATCGCACGTCGAGCTGGCGCGTCTTCGCCCCCAGCCCGTCAGCGTCTACCACCCGCGTCGTCGTCATGACGTGGGCATGGTGGTTACGATCGTCGCCGTAATCATGGGGGGCATGGATCGCCGCATCGACCGCCACCCCGTAACGGTCGCGGATATCCTCCGCGAAAGCACGAACCAGGTCGCGGCGCTGGCCGGCGTCCAGCTCGGCTGGTAGCGCCAGCTCGTATTCCCGCGCCACCTTGGCGTCCTTGCGCTTCTCCGCCGCCTCGACCGCGTTCCATAAGGCGGAGCGGTCCTGCGCCCACTCCGCGCCTTCCGGCGTAACGATGAACGTGTCCTCGACACCTCCCCGCCGCGTGTAGTCGTGCACCAGGCCGTCGCGCTCGTTTTCGAGGCAGACACCGGCACGATACGCAACCGCCGCAACCGCGCTGCGTCCGGTCGAGCGCGACACCGATTTCACCGCAAGATGGTAGATCGCCATCGTCCGCGTGCGCCTTCTCAAACGTAGTCCAGCGGCATGACGCTGGTCGGGGTGTGGGGCCGAGGCCCCGCTGGCGCTCGGCGACATGGGTGCAGGGTGTCCCTGCCGCACGTATTACATAGTAATGCTAAAGTGCGCCCTTGTCTCCTATCGTCGTTCGGGTGGTTTCGATCGTTGGTTTGCGCTATGCTCGTCCTGTGATCGTGTTTTGACACGGAGAACCTATGGCTGCTCCCACTCCCGAAACCGTCGAACTAGCGAAGAAACGTCTTGCTCAGGCAAAGGCTCGTCTCGACGCACTCAATGCTCGGATTGCTACCGAAGGTCGTCGCCTCGATACCCGCCGCAAGATCATCCTTGGTGGCCTGCTCATCGATGCCGCCACCAAGGATCAGCGGTTCGCCGGCATCGTCTCCGAGCTGACTCATCGCATCAGTCGGGATCAGGATAAGAAACCGTTCGAAGGGTGGTCATTGCCCAAGGAGGACCGCTGATGGATCGTGATCGCGACGAACCGGATCGGATGCCGGAACGCGGAAGGGAACGGGATCGCGGCGGTAGCCGAATGGACCCGCCCTCTACCGGCAAATTCGACATGTCCGATTGGGACACGCCGACCAGCCCTCCCGCTAATCCGACACCGCCCCCTCCCCCTTCTGCTGTCGAGCGCACCCGCAGCACCGCCGACTTCGCTCAATTCTTCAAACTGATATCCGCGCTCGAAACCGGCATGCAGCGCATCCTGGCCAACTTCGGCATGATCCGCGACATGGCTGCCGACAGCCGCGCCAGTGTCGCCGAGGCCGCGGCTGATGCTGCCAAGCGTGCCGAGGAACAGGAAGCCCGCGACAAGCTCATCGCCGATCGCCTCATCCATCCTGACGAGCTTGCTCGCCATGCCGAGGCCGGCGCGCGTCAGGGTGCCAGGGAGACGCTCAACGGCACGGCCCGGGAATGGATGCGCCAACTCGAGATCGATGCCCAAGGGCGCGAACTGTCCGCCAAGCAGGACGCGGCCGATCGCGCCGAGCGCCGCGCCGACGAACTGCGTCGACGCAGGCAGGATGGATGGCGTAACGGCGCGATCGTCGGCATCGCTCTGCTCATCCCCGCCGCTTACGGCTATGGTCGCTATGACGGCACCCAGTCCGGTGAGGCGTCGGCTTATGCCCGCGCCCGTGATGAAACGGCTGCAGCGAGCTGGGCCAACACCGCCAACGGCAAGCTCGCCCACCAACTCGACCAAGCCAGCGAACAGACCATCCCCGCCATTGCCGGATGTCCCAAGGATCGCGGATGGAAACGCGAAAAGCGCGACGGAGCCTATTGGTGTTTCGGTGCGAACCCTGATGGCAAACCTTACACCGGATGGCTCCTGCCATGACCCGCCCGCCCATCAGCGAAGCCGAACAGGCCGTTTATGCTGTTGTGCTGGCCGACCTTGCTGGCCGCGATCGGGGTAGCGAGGCGGTCGCTGTCTTTCGCGAGCCGACCGACCCAGCAGCGGCGGTCATCGCCGATGCCATGATCCGCGCCGGCACCGTCAGCGATGATCTATACGCACGTCTGCTTACCGTCGCCGATCGACGCTATGCCCGCCTACCAGCTACGCGGGCCGTTGCATTCGATGCGTTTGGCACCCTCGTTCATATTGGTCGTAAGCGGCACCCGTTCGAGCGGTTGATCCGGCAGGCCCGTGACAGGGCGGCGGAACTGCCCTCGCCGATGATCCAGCCGATTGGGCTTGCCGACTATGCCGGCGCGCTGGAATTGCCGCATCCGGACACCGGGTTGGCGGCACTGGACGAAGAACTGGCGACGATCGCGCTCTACCCCGATACGCTCGATGCGCTACGCCGGGTCCGCGCGGAGGGCGTGAAGGTCGCCGTCGCCTCCAACCTCGCTTTGCCCTACGCAGCCCCGCTAAAGGCCCTGCTGGGCGATCTGGTGGACGTTTGGCATCTTTCCTTCGCCGAAGGGGCGATCAAGCCTGACAGGGCGTTCTACGCCGGCCTGACGGCCAAGCTCGGCTGCGAGCCCAGTGAGCTGCTGATGGTGGGTGATACCTGGCGCGACGATGTTGTCGGCGCCGTTGAGGCCGGATCGCGTGCCCGATGGGTCGATCGCGAAGGCCGCGCCTCCCATGCCCGTCGATTTATCGCCGTACGCGAGCTGGGCGATGCCTATCCGGATCGAGGCCCTGCAACCCAAAAACGGAGATGGAACTTGTCATCGAAAGCATCGATGCGAACCTTGATTGTCTCCACAATCAGCGCTGGGCGATCGAGGCTGGACGGCTACGCCACGCCGTTGCCAATGCGTACGGGGCGCAAAGGGCAGCAGCAACGCAGGCGCTGAACGATCATTACGATACCCGCGATCAACCCGAAATCAGTCGTGCCGCTCTGATCCGGGATGCAATGGCTACTGTCGAAGCACGACGGCGGGCCTGACACCTTCTTTTCGCTAAGCCTGCGGCCGGTAGGCCGCTCTGTGACGGCGTAGCCGGCACGCATCATCAGCGTATTGGGCGTAGGCCAATTCCGCTTTTCATTCTTCTGTTGTCGTTTCCTCGCGTGCTCGCGATGATTCTAGATTCTCTATGATTCTATGATTCGGAGATCGTAAGTCATTGGTAGAAAAGGGGTAAACAGCTCGACCTGCGACAAATGGGGTGCTCAGTTACGACAAATGGGGTGCTCAGTTACGACAAATGGGGTGCTCAGTTACGACAAATGGGGTGCTATCGTGAGGGATAGGGTGTCTATGCGATCTATGACGTAGATGTTGATCTTATGTCGTAACTGACTAAGCTTTATGCTGTGTCCGACAACCTCCCTATCGGCCGCACTATGAAAGCGGCTTCCACGATCTCGGTTCGTGACGGTCATGCTATCGTTAAAGCCGGCGAGTTCATCGAAGCGCGGTTTGGTGCGGGTACATCGCCCTCTCTCGCAGCCCGCAAAACCTTGGCTCTTCTGATCGCCAAAGCTGCCGGCGAAGCCTGGCGGCCGGGATCGCACATCATCGCCAAGCGCGAGCTGCGGGGCACCCACAATGCCAACGATCGGATTCAAGACACGCTCGACGAGTTGATGGATGTAAAATTCCAGATGCCTTCGACCTCGGCTCAAGGACGCGCTGCGACTCTCACCGCCGCGCTGCTCGCCTGGACGCTCAATGAACATGCGGAGGATGGCCGAGCCACCGTTGAGTGGGAGTTCACAGCCCCAGCTAGAGCTATCCTGCAAGGAAGCGATTATTACGCTCGCCTCAACCGGGCGGCTCTGCTCGCCTTCCGGTCAAAATATGCGATCACTCTCTACGAAATGGGGTGCCTGCTGGCTGGTCGCCGCAACCCGACATGGTCCGGAACGGTCGATGAGCTGCGGGAGCGGTTGGGGACCCCGTCCAATTCAATGCCGAACTTTTCCGATTTCCGCCGTCTGGTGCTGACGCCTGGGAAAGCCGAAATCGATCAGCTCGCTGCCTTCACGATGGATTGGCTAGAGAAGCGTGGAGCCAGAGGGAAAATCACGCACGTCACCATCACTTTTACCCCGAAGGATGATGACGCCACCAACGCTGCGGCCGATGAGGCGGAACGCCATAGCACGGGCCGTCGATCGCGGCGTGAAGGCACTGCCGATACCATGGTCGATGCCGCTAGCCTTATCGCTGTAGCAGCAACGCGAATGTCGGTTTCTGATACCCTACGCTGGCCCGCCGACGACCGCGTGGACGAATTCAAAACTCCAGAACTCTATGCGATCGGCCAGACCTTGGGTGGGGGCCACGCCGTCCAACGGCTCGCCGACCAATACGTCCGAGTTTTAAAGGATCGCCGTCGCCAGCTTGTTGGTGATGCTCTCAAGGCGGACTGGACGAAATGGGTTACGGGGTGTTCCGCCAAGTGGGGGCGAACCTGATCCGTTTCCAATAATGCCTGTTGCTGCTAACTGTTAGCTGACAGCGGTTTGAAACGATACGCAACGGGGTACTGATCAATGGCTTACACCTTAGGTGAGGCTGCTAAGGCCACCGGCATCAGCAAGGCATCCATCTCGCGCGCAATCAACAGCGGCAGAATATCGGCAGTTAAGAATGAAGGGGGGTCATTCTCGATCGAACCCGTTGAGCTGCACCGAGTCTATCCCCCCAAGTCGTCTGCAACGGTTAGCGACACACCTACTGAAACAGTGGGTAACACCGGAGGTGACACAGGTAACACCTCTAATTCCAACGTGTTACAGGCGCGCCTTGATGCCGCTTTGGAACAGTTACGCGACCGAGACGGGACGATCGGTGACCTCCGTCAGCGCCTTGATCGATCGGATGAGGAACGGCGTGAGGCGCAGGCCCGAGTGATCGGTTTGCTAGCTGGTCCTGGCCCGACAGAGTCGAAGCGAGGGTTCTTTGGCCGCTTGTTCGGCCGTCCCGACGAATAATCCGTGGCGTTGCAAAAGGGGTCTCTTTTGAACGGTAGCAACTGGTGGAAGCGGTTGGTCTCCACGCTTAGGGGGCTCGCAATGCGCTAGCGATTCAGCCTCAGAATTCTAACACGACTTTCTACAGCCGATATCGAACGGCCTAACGCTACGGCGATTTCGCGTTGGCTTTTGATATTAGCCCAAAGGCGAAGTTTGGCGTCGTCATCATTCGTCCAAGGTTGCCTACGGTTCGGAGCACTCTTGCGCAGGGCAAGATCCTCAGCTGGACGCAACGAGTTTACCATTATATCCTTCATCAAGCCTAATCCGCCGGAGAACCCATCCGCGTTTGTCGTAGGATGATGTCGCCTGCCGAAAGCGTATGCCACGACATTACCCTTCCAGCCGCCTGTGATGCAAAAAGCAAAAAATTTGAATCAAACGAGGTCCGCAGACTGAGAGCGTCGCTTTGCACCCTCAAGGTTTGGACGGGGTTGGCTTTGGTGCCACATTGAAGACGATTGGGACGACAACCGGCAGGTCGAAAAACGTCATCGTTCTTGAACACGGGCCTGATCCGGAACACCCTAGACATAGCGAGTGCCGCTTGGCCGAAGCCGATCCCTTGGGGGCGTTCTGATAGCAGCCAACACCGTTTAGGCTTCCCCGGTTTTGGTACGATGCATGCCAGTTCGACGTTGCCGGCAATCCGCCGCTCTCGCGCTACGGCGGGCCAATACCGCAACATTTCTTCAAAGGTCGGCATGTGAATCCATTCAGCACGGGCATAACGGGGCGGACCTGGCCCGGAACCGTCCCCTATGCCAATGCCGGCCCCCTCACCCTCACCAGCAGATGCAGGACCGGCTAGCTCCGCTGCCGCTAGGTCTGGCCAAGGGAAGAGGCTATCGTTACGATCGGCGATTGGGGCGTGAACATCGGCGTGGCATCGACGGCGTGTGGTCGCGGGCGCGAGGCAGCAGATGGTGATCCTCCTGCCGGTGTATCCACAGACTGCCGCGGTCTATGCCGTGCTGGCGGATTGGGAGGCGGGGGCGGACGGCTGATGTCGAATAGCGTGAGTGCTGCCGATGGTGAGACAGGTGGCGGAAGGGCCTCTCGCGCCAGCAAGAACACAAGCAGGAATGCACCATGGACCCCAATCGTTAAACCAAGCGCGGATCGGTCAGGGACAGGGCGGCGGCTCATGCGATATGCTTACTCAACCGGGTAGGTTCGGTGATCACTCAACCAGCTTACACGGTTGCTAAGCGAGACCTAGTGCCCGCTCAAAAGACAAGCCATGAGTGCTAGTGTCTTTCCGCTTCGTTGTTCCCTGATGCAAAATTCACAAGTTTTGCATCAATCTAAAAGCGGCGGAAATGCAGGCACTTCCGTGATGCATAAATCCAATGCACAACCGACGCATGATTTACGGCTACGCACGCGTCTCATCCAACGGTCAGGATCTGGCGCAGCAGCTCGCCCAACTCGACGCGGCCGGCTGCACCAAGATCTACCGCGAGAAGATTAGCGCCGCGACGGCCGATCGACCGCAGCTCAAGCGCGCGATTGGCGCGCTCGGTACCGGCGACGTGCTGATGGTAACGTCGACCGATCGCCTTGCCCGTAATACCCGCGACCTGCTGAACATCCTTCATGCGGTGAAGGAGGGTGGGGCTGGCTTCCGCTCGATTGCAGAGCCGATGGTGGACACCACCTCACAGTTCGCCGAGGTCATTATTGCCGTGCTGGGGGTCGCTGCGAGCTACGAGCGTCATCGTATCACCGAACGCACTGCTGTTGGCAGGGCTCAAGCCAAGGCACGAGGTGTAAAGTTCGGCCGACGTGCTGCCCTTACCCCTCATCAGCAGGCTGAGGCGTTACAGCGGCTTGCTGCCGGCGACACGCAACGCACCGTAGCCGCCCTGCTTGGAGTCAATCAGGCAACAATATCGCGGCTACACCGGAGTATAACTGGCTAGCTGCCGACAGGTACGTATACTACTTCGCTCTCAGGAAATGGCTGACTTATTCATCGCTTAGATTATCCGGCGTAGCTCCAAAAGATAGCGCTTCCGCAGAGCCAACTTCATGCCCTCCGGCAAACAACTTATCCAGCCGGGTCTTTACCTCACCTCGATATCTTTGCGACGCTACGCCCGGGGCGCGGTAACGGATACTTCGTCGGCGATGGTATCCTTAATCCGCTCAATCGCAGCCTCGTCGAGTATGTTTGTACGTCGTAGCTCAAGGCAGAGCTGAACCAAGCCAACTGCTGTTGCCTGTGCTCGAAGGCCTACGTTCGTAACATCAAAATGTAGCTTCTTCTGCTTTTCGTATGGCATATTCATCTGACATTCCTCCGATTCTAACCATAAAGCTTAAATTGGATGTCCGCTAGGGGTGGACACGGAACCGTTGCTGGCGTGTTTAAAAATAGAACCCTTTCGCAACGTGAATGGCGCTTGGAAGCATCGGATTAGACCGTAGCAATCAGTGAAGAGAGCCATGAGCCTACTGATTTTGCATATGCAATAAGTCTATTGCTTGAAGCCGTTTTTGCATATACATTAATTGCTATGGAAATCGCATTTGACCCTGCGAAAGATGAAGCGAACCGTGACAAGCACGGGGTTTCTCTCGCTTTCGGCGCGGCCATTTTCGATGATCCAGACCATATCGTTTTGCCCTCGATGCGCCCCATCGATGGCGAAAGCCGATTCAAGATCATCGGTATGGCGGATGACAGGCTTTGGACCGCGGTTCATGTCATCCGAGGCAGCGCCACGCGGTTCATTTCTGTGAGGAGGAGCAATGATGGAGAAGAAAGGATCTATCGCACTTAGGGCTGACCCGACCGATCCCGATGACTTTGACGTGTCCGAAGCTAGCGTTGTCGCGGCGCTTGCAGATCGCGCCGAGCGCCGCGCGAAAATCGGTCGGCCCGTTGGGTCGAACAAAGAACAGGTCGCGCTGCGAATTGACAAGGATGTGCTGGCTCAGTGGCGAGCATCGGGCGCAGGCTGGCAATCCAGAATGAACGACGCGCTTAGGCAGGCAGCGCCTCGTTGAAGATTGCCGTCCAGGTTTGCAGGAAAACTCCGCAAGCTTGCGGTAGGGTGGCCGCACAGGTGCCGCATCCGGTGGTCGAACAACGCCGGGAGCAATTCGAAAGGGCAGGGCGTGAGTGTTTCGCCTAGGGCATTGCGCTTCGACGAGGACTGCATGTGGGTCGAGATCGAGGGACGGTCGAACGTTGGGCGTTCCGCTTGCCTGGTTTCCACGTCTGCTTCACGCCACACCGGCGCAACGCCAAGACTTTGAACTCAGCCGTCGCGGAATCCATTGGGATGCGATTGACGAGAATATCTCGGTCGAAGGGTTGCTGGCGGTCCAAGGGGATATGACGCACCCCGCGAATATCGCTGCCTAAGCAAAATCGGGAGCGCGTTTCCCATCTGATTTCTGCATCGCGGAAACGTCTGTAACTTGGTCGTTTTCCACACGATGCAAAACTTGTGAATTTCGCATCAGAAATGGCAAAGTGGTGGACAGTCGACGTGCACGATATAGCGTGATGGCATCTTATGTTGAGGAGCTGATCCCATGAGGAAGGGGTACGACTTGCTAGGATTATATCATGATGCTGACGACCCCCGCATCGTGGTGCCCAAGCGAATGAAGGCCTTAGGATGGACCGTCAACGTCGGGCATCCCAAGGGTCAACTAGCGCTGGCAAGCGTGGGGATGATAATTCTGATCGTCGCCGGAATACAGTACGGGTGATTAGGCCAATGCCCGCATCGGACAGCTCCTACGCATCCGCTGCGCCATCGATTTGATGCAAAAATACTCATTATTTGCGTTGGATAGGATTCAAATTCCTTGGTGGATGATCAGCATCGCAGCTCCCTAGGTAGCCCGGTGGCGAGCTACCGCTCAACGTTTGAATGCGTCCTGGACGCGCTTCCTGATGGCGTTCTGCTGACAAACGCCGAACGACAGGTCGTTTACTGCAACCCCGCGTTTGCCAGGCACTGGAACATTCCGACCAATTTATTGGAAGTCGCGGACGATACGTTGCTGCTGCGCTACGTTAAAGACCAACTATTCGACCCGGCAGCGTTCGTGCATGAGGTAGAACGGATCAACCTGACATCGGAAACATCTCAGGATGAGATTTCCTTAAAGGATGGGCGTCTGTTGTCACGCCGCAGTGTGCCTTTAAAAGATCCAGCTGCCTTTGCCGCACGATTGTGGATATTCACCGACGTTACAGAAACAGAATACGCCCGAACAGACGCATTATGCGGTATTTCGAATCGTCGAGCTTATGCGAGTGAGTACCCGCAGTTTGTAGAGGGTGCCGACGACGGTCTCATGCGCTCCGTAGGCATTCTGGATATCGACAACTTCAAAGCGTATAACGATCAATACGGGCATGCGGCAGGTGATATGATTTTACGCCAAATCGGAACATTGCTTCGCCATTCTGCCGTAGCGCAGAACGGACGGGCTTATCGGATCGGTGGTGAAGAATTTCTTCTGACTTGCAAGACACAAGGGACGAGCGACGCCCTAGCGTTCTTTGAAGCCATGCGAACAGGTATTCTCAACATGCAACTGCCCCATACCGGCAATCCACCGCACAACATGGTAACGACATCCATAGGCCTTTCGATCTTCCGTGGGCCGAAACAGTCGTCGGCGATTTTTGACCGTGTTGACGCCGCGCTCTATCGTGCCAAGCACGCGGGACGGAACATTATCGAATTGGCGTAGTAAGTTGTGAAGCTGGCGCATCAAGCCGCGTTCTCGCGAGGAAGGTCTAGTAAGACAGCGGGGCAGGACGACTAGCCTTGCCGGCTTCTGACAAAGCCGTTTTCCCAGAATCTGTTCCCAATTCGATTTTCTCGAAATGCCCTGATGCACATGGGAAAACGGGAAAGCCCTTCGGCACCTCACTTGCCGTAAAACGCCTCATAGTGTACATACGTTTCTGTAAATACAGGAGCAGCCGTGGTTTTCGAGTGGGACGATGAGAAAGCCGCATCGAATCTCGCCAAGCACGAGGTGTCCTTCGAGCTGGCGCAGGGGGTCTGGAGCGATCCGTTCTACGTGATCCTTCCTGATCGCGTGGAAGGTGGCGAGCAGCGCTGGCACGCCATCGGCATGATCGGTGCCGTCGTTGTTTTGGTGGTCGTTCACAGCCATCCCCAACCGGACGACGAAGACCGGGTCCGTATCATCAGCGCCCGAAAGGCAACGGCACACGAAAGGAAACGCTATGAGCAAGAAAGCGCTTAGTCCCGAGTTGCAGGATCAGCTCGATCGGCTCGCAGCTCTGCCAGACGATCAGATCAACACCACGGATATCCCCGAAGCATCGGCCGAGGCGTGGCAGCATGCCCGCCGGCCAAGTCTGTATCGCCCTATAAAGAAGCCCGTTACGCTCCGGCTCGATGCCGATATCGTAAGCTGGTTCAAGGAACACGCCCACGATCGCGGCTACCAGACCGAAATCAACCGCGTGCTGCGCCGCTACGTTGCCGAGAGCGAAGCACGGGCCTGACGCTACCGCCCGAAGCCGATATCCGGGCCATCATGTCCGCGCTGTCGTTCCCGCTCTTGCTGCCGATCGCGCCCGCTCTGACCCGTTTGGTCCAGATCGATCGCCGGCGTCTGCTCTCGACGGGGTGACTGGTCGAGCGCCGGCAGGGCGTCGAACCCGTCACCGCTACTGACATGCAGCCCCGACCGCATCGCGCGCGCTGCACCCTGGACGAAGCTCGACATGCTCTGCGCTACCAGCTCGGCCCGTTCGCGTAGCTGGTCGCTCCATTCGTGTATCCGCTCCCTACCGCGCTGGATGTAGTACCCCAGCCCCCGCGCTTCCTGGATTGCCTCATTCATCTGCCCGCGCGGCGTAACGGCGTGCGGCTCCTCGCCCGCCGCGATCTGCTCGGCATACGCGCGCCGCTCGATCGCGGCCGAGGCGTGGCCCATCTTCACGGTCGGCTCCATCTCGACGCCCTGACGGGCATAGCTGCGATGATCGACCCGCTCGGCCACCTGGGCGAGTTCCAGCGCGGCGTTGACCTGTGCGGCCCAGCTCGCCCGGATCGCCTCCACCTCGATCGATGCCGACGATCGCACGTCGAGCTGGCGCGTCTTCGCCCCCAGCCCGTCCGCGTCCACCATCCGCGTCGTCGTCATGACGTGGGCATGGTGGTTGCGATCGTCGCCGTAATCATGGGGGGCATGGATCGCCGCATCGACCGCCACCCCGTAGCGGTCGCGGATATTTTCCGCGAAAGCACGAACTAGGTCGCGGCGCTGGTCGGCATCCAGCTCGGCCGGCAGCGCCAGCTCATACTCTCGCGCCACCTTGGCGTCCTTGCGCTTCTCCGCCGCCTCCGCCGCATTCCACAGCGCGGAACGATCCCGCGCCCACTCCGCGCCTTCCGGCGTGACGATGAACGTGTCCTCGACACCGCCCCGCCGCGTGTAGTCGTGCACCAGGCCGTCGCGCTCGTTTTCGAGACAGACGCCGGCACGATACGCGACCGCCGCGACGGCACTGCGCCCGGTCGAGCGCGATACCGATTTCACCGCCAGATGGTAGATCGCCATCGTCCGCGCGCGCCTTCTCAAACGTAGTCCAGCGGCATGATGCTGGTCGGGTGTGGGGTCGAAGCCCCGCTGTCGCTTGCGACAAGGGTGCAGGGTGTCCCTGCCGCACGCATTACGCAGTAATGCTAAAGTGCGCCCTTGTCTCCTACTGTCGTCTCGGGTGGCTTCGTTTGTCGGTTTGCGCTATGCTGCCTTTGCGATCGTGCTTTGACGCGGAGAAGGTATGGCTGCACCCACTCCCGAGTCTGTCGAACTGGCGAAGAAGCGTCTTGCCCAGGCCAAGGCTCGCCTCGATGCGCTCAACGCCCGGATCGCCACTGAAGGCCGTCGCCTCGATACCCGCCGCAAGATCATCCTGGGTGGCCTGCTTCTCGATGCCGCCACCAAGGATCAGCGGTTCGCCGGCATCGTCACCGAGCTGACCCACCGCATCAGTCGCGATCAGGATAAGAAACCGTTCGAGGGATGGACGCTGCCCGGGGAGGACCGCTGATGGACCGCGACCGTGATGATGATCCCCGCCGCCCGGTAGAACGCGGAAGGGGCGTGATCTGCTCGGGTCCGATCGCCACGATCCCCCGGCCGGCAAGTTCGATCCCGCAGAGTTCGACATGCCTACCGACCCTCCGCCCTCTGCTGCCGGTCGCGCGCGCGGTGCCGCCGACGCCGCCCAGGCACACAGCTTCTTCTCCCACCTCGATACCAACATCCAGCGCATCCTTGCCGGCTTCGGCACCCTGCGCGACCTGGTGACCGACGTACGCGCCAGCCTCGCCGATGCCGCCGCCAGGGACGCCCAGCGCGCCGAGGATGAGGAAGCCCGCGACACGGCCATAACGGCTCGCCTGGTCGATCCTGCGGTTCTGGCAGCCCGTGCGGAGGCCGGAGCGCGTCATGGGGCCGCAGATGGCCTTGCCGGGGCGGGAGAGACCCTGCGGCGTCGGATCGATGCTGACACGGCTGCGCACGCCGCTCTGAATGATCGTCTTGCCGCCGATGCCGCCGATCGCCGCGCCCATGAGCTGCGCCGGCGCCGGTGGGACAGGTGGTGGAACGGTGCGCTCGCCGGCTTCGCCCTACTCATACCTGTTGCGCTGGGTTACGGCTATCACCTCGGGAACGGGGCCGGTGAAGCATCGGGCTATGCCCGCGCCCGTGACGAGGTCGCCGCCGCGAGCTGGGCCAACACCGTCAACGGCAAGCTCGCTCGCCAGCTCGACCAGGTCAGCACCATGACCATCCCGGATATCGCCGGCTGCCCCAAGGGCAACGGCTGGCACAGCGAGAAACGACAGGGCGTGCGCTACTGCTTCGCCACCAACGCCGATGCCAAGTCGATCACTGGATGGCCCATGCCATGAGCCTCGATGATCGCACCCGCACCTGGCAGCTCATCATGACCGGCGGTGATCTCCGGCACATCACGCTCGAAACCCAAGCCGACATGGCGCGGCTGCTCGACCTCGATCCTTCGATTTCGCACCTGACGCTCGAAATCGGCGACGATCGCGTTCACGTCGCCCGCGACTGGCCCAGCGACCAGTACGAGGAGGCCGATCGCCTGATCGATCGCATCGCCGCCTCGGGTGTGTCCGCGATCGTTGTCCACGATGGCAACGGCAAACCCCTTCGCCGCGTGACGACCGCCGAATGATCGCGGACCGTCCTCGCCCCCAACTCCTTCCTCGCCAAGCTAGCGGCCGATAGGCCGCCTCTGTGACGGCGCAGCCGGCACGCACCATCGGCGTATCGGCCTTTGGCCGATTCCATCTAAATCTTCTCCGTTCCGCGCGCGGTGATTCATGATTCTAGATTCTATGATTCAGGGGGGGTCGCATCCCACTGATTTAAAAAGCCCGATTCCAGCCTATTATGAGGAATGGGGTGGGGTATCATGAGTTTTGGGGTGGGGTATCGTGAGAAATGGGGTGGGGTATCGTGAGAAATGGGGTGCGTGAAGTGAGGAGCTAGCCGCGCTCATCTCATGATACTTGACCATGTTGTCGCATCGAACGATTGTGCTGCCATGAGCGGGGCAGCCGACGATAAGCCTGGGCGCACGATGGAAGTTGCGCGGATCGAGAAGGAGCGGGGTTCCGACACGATCGTGCAACCGCGCGAACTGGTCGAGGTCCGCTATGCTCGCGGTGCTTCGCTTACCCTCTCGGCTCGCAAGATTCTCGCCTGATGATGCATCAGGCCGCTGGCGACGCATGGCGCGACCAAGAACATCGGATCGCCAAGCGCATGCTGCGCGGCTCCCACAATTCCAATGATCGCCTTACCGATACGATCGACGAGCTAATGGGTATCTTTTTTGCGATGCCCGATCAGGTCGAGGGCGACCAAGGGCGGCGCACGTTCCAGATGATCGAGGAGACATTTGAGGGGGGAGAGCAGGGGTGGCTGATCTACCGATTCACTCGCCGCGCCCGCGATCTTCTGAAAGACAGCGAAGCCTATGCCCTGCTGCACCGGGCAACAGTGCTAGCGTTCGATAGCAAATATGCCCTCGAACTCTACCAGCTCGGAGCGTTGCTCTATCGCCGCGACGTGCCGATCTGGCGGGGGGACGTCGCCACGCTACGGTCCAAACTCGGCGTTCCTGAAGGCACCTATGGGTCCTTTGCCGATCTGCGCCGCTTCGTCCTCGATGCAGCGACGGCCGAGATAAATCAGCTCGTTCCTCAATTCTCGGTCGCCTGGGAGGTCGCAAAGCGAAGGGGCCGCAAGGTCACCGAAGTAGCGATCACATTCCGCCGCAAAGCTCCGATCGCTGTCGTAGCGGCAGAGGAAGAAAACGAGCGTCACCGTGCCGGCCGACGCGCACGGCGCGAAGGCACGGTAGAGACGGTCGTTGATCCTGCTGCGATCATCGCTGCCACAGCCGCCAGCCTTTCGGTTTCGGACATACTGCGGTGGCCTGCTGACGATCAGGTGTCGGAATATCGGACGCCAGACCTTTATGCGATCGGCCTCGCCAACGGCGGGGGCCATGCAATTCAACGGCTAGCGGATCAATACGTCCGCGTCCGATCTGACCGGCGACGGCAACTCCGGGGTGACGCTCTTCGCGATGATTGGACCACATGGGTGAAGGGTTGCGCGGAGAAGTGGGCGAAACCCTGATCCTTGTCTCTGGCAGGGTTGCGCGATACCCTATGGCAACCGGTCATGGTTCCCGGTTGGAAACACGGGGTAAACCTATGGCTACGGTGTCGATGACGAAGGGTGCCGAGCTGGCCGGTGTCAGCAAGGGAACCGTCTCGAAAGCCCTTAAATCGGGGCGTCTTAGCTATGCCGAGAAAACCGATAATGGCTACCTGATCGACACATCCGAGCTGTTTCGGGTGTTTCCCCCGAAACAGCCGGAAACCGTTGAAGAAGCTCGCCTTGATACCCCTGTTGGAAACAGGGAAACCCTAATGGAAACAGGGGGGTTGCTCCGGGAAGTTGAACTGTTGCGTGAACAGCTTCGTGATCGCGATGGTGTGGTCGATGACCTGCGGCAACGGCTCGATAAATCCGAGGACGAACGCCGGGAGGCACAGGCCAGAGTGATCGGCCTGCTGGCGGGACCTGGCCCTACCGAATCCAAACGCGGGTTCTTTGGTCGCCTGTTCGGCCGCACAGACGAATGACAGGAAGGATCAATCGCCGTTGCAAACGTCGCATAGTGAGAAGTCGTCGGTGACCATTCCCGCACCCGAGCTGAACGGGTTGCCGCAATGCCCACAGGTTGGGGATGGGGTATAATCGTTATCCGTGGATTTCCCTGCTCGACGATCGGCATGCCACTGCTGCTTTTCGGCCTCGGTAAACGCCATTTTTAGTCTCCTCGGGGTTACTATGGCCTGCACCGGTTTAACGGTTTGTTTCCAGCTCGCCCGATCATCAACCTTGCTTCCGTGACAACCGAGATATCGTCGCCTGATCGACCCCGAGCAGAGCGGCAACAGTGCGCTGCGTGTCGCCCTTAGCGAGCCGCTGTAGCGCCTCGGTCTGCTGGTGAGCGGTAAGGGCAGCACGTCGACCGAACTTCACGCCACGGGCCTTGGCCTGAACCCTGCCGGCAGCGGTGCGCTCGGTGATGCGTTGCCGCTCATAGCTCGCCGCGATCCCCAGCACGGCAATGACGACCTCCGCGAACTGCGAGGTGGTGTCCACCATCGGCTCCGCAATCGAGCGGAAGCCCGCGCCGGCCTCCTTCACCGCATGGAGGATGTTCAACAGGTCACGGGTGTTGCGGGCCAGGCGATCGGTGGCCGTCACCATCAGCACGTCGCCGGCATCGAGCGCGCCGATCGCGCGCTTGAGCTGGGGCCGCTCGGCCGTCGCGGCGCTGACCTTCTCGCGGTAGATCTTGGTGCAGCCGGCCGCGTCGAGCTGGGCGAGCTGCTGCGCCAGATCCTGCCCGTTGGATGAGACGCGCGCATAGCCGTAAATCATGCTCCGATTGTGCATCGGAATTATGCATCATGGAAGCGCTTGGATTTCAGCCGTTTTCCGGGTGATGCAAAACCTATGATTTTCGCATCACGATCATGGATGAGCTTACCGGGTGAATCGAAGCTGCAAGTGTAATCACACTAAGCTTTAGGCAGAAATTCATTCGTATTTTTTGGCTACTGCGGCATAAAATCGCTGCATCGCGGGATCAAACTCGCTTAATCTAAATGTAGGCTCTAAAAATTCTTTCATCTCAGGCATCTCAGGCCAATCTTCAGCTTTACCGACGCATTTGTCAGCATCACTCCAGCCTTGATTAGATGGCGGAGGCGAACACCATTTATTCATCCATATTTCGTTTTCGAAACAGACTTTCGATATCGCTCGACGTTCTGACTTCTTTTTCGTAAATGTTTCTATGAATTCTCGGCGAGTTAATTGTGATTGACGCCACATTGGACGACAAATTTTTCTCTAGAACACGAATTTCAGCCATATTTTTTTCATATAAAGCCTGATTCGTTGAGTCTTTAGAATCTTGCTCTTGTCGGCGATATTCATCAGCAGCTCTTCTTCCAGCGCGAACCGCGCTCTCTATTTCAGAAGATGATTGCCCATAAGATGGAGTGGAAAGGCCGATAGCTGCCGAAAACATTGCAGCGAGAAAGGTTTTTGAGATTTTCACTTTATAATTCCGCTACTTTACAGCTTTCAACGCGCATATCGGCAGTAAGCGTATGTTCCGGCTCCTGCCACGCCCAGAGTAGCCGCACCTGCAACTACCACCGGCGCGCTAAGAAACCCCAATGTTGTTGCAGCAGCACCGCCAAGCGTCCCAGCGACATAACCTGTGCCACCAACACCAACTGTCGTTAAGATTGCGGCTCCACTGCTGTGTGCGAC
The DNA here is from genome assembly GCF_000783375.1 of Sphingomonas sp. Ant20. NCBI lineage: Bacteria > Pseudomonadati > Pseudomonadota > Alphaproteobacteria > Sphingomonadales > Sphingomonadaceae > Sphingomonas > Sphingomonas sp. Ant20. Next base: position 1,434 of record NZ_JRVI01000136.1, on the reverse strand, counting down.
TGCCGCAACGCCAGCGGTGCCTGCAATCGTACCAACGCTAGCCGCAGCAGCTCCCACTGCCGCTGTAGCCGCACCAGCCTTCTCACATATGGTCGATGTGGATGTCCGGCGGACGAGGTGTGTTTGTGCCGTTGCGGGAAAGGCAAATGTCGCAACTGCGATAAAGCCAAAAATGCTGAAAAGCTTTTGATCCAAGCGACGACGCTGCATGCAAACCTCCATCAATGCCGTTGACTGTATCAGCTTCTCACGTCGTGCAAAATCTTGTGCTCTTGCGAAAAACGCGCGTTTTGTGTATTCATTCTCCAATGCCAAGGAGGGCACGATGACACAAGTGGCTGCGACGGAGTTCGCCCGCAATTTTGGTCGCTATCGCGAGGAAGCCCAGCGTGAGCCGGTCGCCGTGGTGACCCACAACCGGGTGACGGGCTATTTTGTGTCCGCTCGCGACTATGACGAATATCAGCGCCTCAAGGCGACGGCTCCTACCGCCCTGGCGGTCGAGGAGCTGGACGGCGCGACGTTGAAGGCGCTGGCGGCATCACGGATGGATTCTCGCCACGACCATCTCAATGCGCTGATGGATTGAGCCTTGTCGCTTCCTACCCCGGAACCGGGTCTGGTCATTCCCTATGCCTATCTGTGGCGGCACGAACATCGCAAAGGGCAGGAGGAAGGCCGCAAGGTCCGCCCCAGCGTAATCGTGCTGGCGGTGCAAAGCCCCAAGGGTGGTGCCCCGCGCGTGACGGTCGCGCCGATCACCCACACCCCGCCAGCCAAGGACGGGGAGGCGATCGAGCTGCCGCCCCGCGTCAAACAGGCGCTCGGCCTCGATGACGATCGCTCCTGGATCGTACTGGATGAAGTGAACCAGTTCGCCTGGCCCGGCTATGACATTCGGCCCGTGCCTGGGAGCAAGGATCGCTTCGCCTACGGCTTCATCCCGCCCAAGCTCTACGATACCGTCATCGGCCGTATCCTCGAGCTGGCGGCTGCGCGGCGCGTCGCGGAGATTCCACGCGACTAAGGCCCGCCTACCGGCCGAAGCCGATATCCGGCCCGTCGAGTCCGCGCTGTCGGTCCCGTTCCTGCTGTCGTTGCCGATCGCGCTCGCCTTGCCCCGGCTGGTCCAGCTCAATCCCCGGTGTCTGCTCGCGGCGGGGTGAGTGGTCGAGCGCTGGCAGCGCGTCGAACCCGTCGCCGGTGCTGGTCTGCAACCCCGCCCGCATCGTTCGCGCCGCGCCCTGAACGAAGCTCGCCATGCTCTGCGCCGCCAGCTCGGCCCGCTCCCGCACCCGGTCGCCCATCTCGTGCAGCCACTCCCGGCCCCGCTCGATATAGGCCCCCAGTCCGCGCGCCTCGCGGATCGCCTCGTTCATCTGCCCGCGCGGCGTAACGGCGTGCGGCTCCTCGCCCGCCGCGATCTGCTCGGCA
>NZ_JRVI01000135.1:0-14310 GCF_000783375.1 Sphingomonas sp. Ant20 | reverse complement strand
CGGCAAGCACCGACGCCACGACCACCCGTCGCGACCCGTCACGCCCGCCCTTGCGGCTGCCCCAGCTCGAATCCGCCCCGCGCCGCGCCACCGAGGCCGAGAAGGCCGCGTTCAACGCCAACCGTCGCTGATCCGATTCCCTATAATCCGGCCTGATCGATCATCGATGCGATCTCGGCCGGCAACGCGGTTTCCGCCTTGGGCAACAGGCGGTTGAGCGCGGTCTGCACGCGTTTGGTGGCGACCTGATACGCCTTGTGCCGGATCGCGCGCGTCGCGTTCGTCCGCCAAGAGGAACTCTCACCGAGCAGCGCCTCCCATTTGGCCTCCTCGGCAGCGAGAATCGAGAGTGCGAGACGAAGCCCGTCCCGCCGTCCGCGTGCATAATCGTCGGACATCGCCGGCATCTCCATCATGCGCCCCCGGTCCCTGACAAGCGAGGTTCGCTTTGTCCCCCGACCACCACGAAATCTCCCCGTGATCAAGGGCTTGGTCGCATGCCGACCGCAGCGCGTGGCGTCGGGGTGCAATACAGCTTGCCGGCAGGGCCGTCTGGCCTAGTGTGCGGGCATGATTACTCGGCGCACTGTCATCGCTTCTTCTCTCGCCTTGTGCGCGACCTCGGCGATCGCCGCGGCGCCCGCGCGGCGTGGCCGGCTGAAGCAGTCCGTCAGCCGCTGGTGCTATCAGGACATGCCGCTCGACGCCCTGTGCGCCGCCGCGGCGCGCATCGGGCTGGATGGCATCGACCTGCTCCAGCCCGCCGAATATGCGGTGCCGCGCCGGCACGGACTGCGCTGCACCATGGGCTATGCCGCCGACATCATGACCATCCCCAATGGTCTGAACCGGCGGGAAAACCACGCGGCGATCGAACGGGCGTTCCGCATCGGTATCCCGCAGGCCGCAAAGGCAGGCGTCCCCAATGTGATCGCCTTTTCGGGCAATCGCCGTGGCCTGTCCGACGCGGAGGGCGCCGACAATACCGTTGCGGGGCTGAACCGTCTCAAGCGGATCGCCGAGGATCATGATGTGACGATCTGCGTCGAGCTGCTCAACAGCAAGGTCGACCATCCCGATTACATGGCCGACCACACCGCCTGGGGCGTGCGGGTCGCCAAGGAGGTCGCGTCGCCCCGCGTGAAGCTGCTCTACGACATCTACCATATGCAGATCATGGAAGGCGACCTGATCGACACGATCCGCAAGAACATCGAGTGGATCGGCCATTTCCATACCGGCGGGGTTCCCGGGCGGCATAATCTCGACGGCACGCAGGAGGTCGACTGGCGGGCAGTGGCGCGCAGCGTCGCGGATCTCAAATTCCAGGGCTATTTCGCGCATGAATTCGTGCCGGTCGGCGATCCCCTGACGGCGCTTGCCCAGGCGGTCCGGACCTGCACGGTGTGACCGAAAGCCGGACGGTCGACGCTTCGTAAGTGCCGGGGCCAGCGCTTGGCCCGGGACTCAGCGCATCGCGAGCTGCGTCGTCAGCGCGCGCGGCGTGATCGTCATCACCCCGTCCTCGATCGTGACACGTCCCAGCCGCGCGATCTCGGGCTGGCCGAGCAGCGTATAGGGCATGCCGCGCTGGCCGATGCGCATCGCCATCCGGCCCAGACTCTGCCCGCCGATCTCGACCGAGGCGACACGCGCGACGCCGAGCCGGGTATAGCCGCCGATGCCGATCGCGGTTTCCTCGCGCTGCACGGCACGGTCGGCCCCTGTCGCGCGCGCATCGTCCGCCGACAGGATGGTGTAGGCCGCGCCGGTGTCGACGATCGCACGGATGCGGACGCCGTTGACCATCATCGCCGCGACGAAATGCCCGCCCCAGGGATCGCGATTGATCCGCAGGACATGCGGCTGCCCGAAGGTCACGGGCTCGTCGAGGTCGGCGGGGTCGATCTCGATGCGGGGTGCAGGCGGCGGCGCATAGCTCACCGCGGCGACCATCGTCCGCTGCGGCTCGATGCAGGTGACGACGGTGCGCGACAATATGTGCCCCTCGTCGTCCTCGTCGGTCGTCTCGGTCGTGGTGATCACCGCCATGCCCGGCGTCGCCGTGCCGCCGCGCCAGGCCGTGTCGACGATGCGCGTCCGACCGTTGATGGTGGTGACGGTGCGCACGGTGTTCGCCGGGACGTCCTGGATCTGCCCGCCGATCGCGACGCGGACCTGCGCGGCGGCAGCGGTAGCGGTCAGCGCGGACGCCAGCGCGATCGCGAGTGCCCCTGCGCGGACGGTTGCTCTGATGCCCACGGCAGTCCTCTTTTCCTCGTCCACGGACATCCGTCCCGGAGGATCAACAGAACCCTAGCGGCAGTGTGTTTACAGTTGGTTAGCGCGGCAGGACGCGCTGCGGTCGATGTCGATGTCCATGGCGCTTGGCGGCGCGGGCGGTCCGGGATCAGGGGAAGCCCGCACCGCCATGCGCGCCGACCGCGGTCCCGGTCGAGTAGCTCGCCTCGCCGGATGCCAGCGCGACGAACAATATCGCGAGTTCCGACGGCTGCCCCGCGCGGCCGAGCGGCGTGTCCTGGCCGAATTCGTGCATCTTGCCCGGCAGCTGCCCGCCGGCGACCTGAAGCGGTGTCCAGATCGGGCCGGGCGACACGGCGTTGACGCGGATGCCCTTCTTGGCGAGTTGCTTGGCCATGCCGCGCGTCAGGTTCTGGATCGCCGCCTTGGTCGACGCATAATCGATCAAGTCGTCATTCGGATCATAGGCGTTCTGCGAGATCGTGTTGATGATCACCGAACCCGGCGGCATCGCGGGGATCGCGGCCTTCGAAAAGCGGAAGACGTGGAACACGTTGGTCTCGTAGGTGCGGACGAACTGTTCGTCGCTGATCTCCATGATGTCGGCCTTGGACTGCTGATAGGCGGCATTGTTGACCAGGATATCGAGACCGCCGAGCTGCGCGATCGCTTTCCTGACCGTATCCTCGCAGGCCTTCTGGGTGCGGATGTCGGCGGGCAGCAGCACCGCCTTGCGCCCCGCCTGCCGGATCAGGTCGGCGACCTCGCGCGCGTCCGGCTCCTCGCTGGGATAATAGTTGATCGCGACGTCCGCGCCCTCGCGCGCAAAGGCGATCGCGGCGGCGCGCCCGATGCCGCTGTCGCCGCCGGTGAGCAGCGCCTTGCGACCGATCAGCTTGCCGCTGCCGCGATAGCTCTGCTCGCCATGATCGGGGCGGGGGTCATCTTGCTGGCGAGCGCGGGCCAGGTCTGGCGCTGCTCGGGGAAGGGGGTGCGGGTGTACACGGTGCGCGGATCGCGCAGGCTGGGGGCGGGCCCGGTGGCGGAGGGCTCGGTCGATTGCACCCGCGCCATGCCCGGCGCAGCCGCGGCGGCAAGGCCGATGGCGGCACTGCCCAGGATGCTGCGGCGTGAGGTTTCACCGTTGCTCATGATCGGATCCTTGTCGGTGGTCGGGGTCGCCGGCGCGCTGGTCCCTGCTCGACGAACCGGCGCGCGGACCGTTCCATCGGCGCGGTCATCCGGTCCGACACCGCGGAAACCGCGGATGCCGAGCGGCGTTCATCCCCGATCTGCACCCGCGAGTATTCTGCCATGACCGACCGTCCCCGCATCATCTGCCTCATGACCGCGTCGGTCGATGGTGGCCTGCATCCCAGCCGCTACACCGACAGCCCGGATGGCACCGCCAAGGCGTGGACGCGCGCCTATGAGTCGCTGCACGAGCGCCTCGACGCCGATGGCTGGATCGTCGGACGCGTCACCATGGCGGAGATGGCGAAGGGAGAGCCGCGTGCGTCGACGACGGCGGACGCGCCCGCGCGACCGTCGCTGTTCCAGACGCGCGATGCCGCGTCCTTCGCGATCACGCTCGATCGCGCCGGCAAGATCCGCTTCGCCGGGCCCGACATCGGCGGCGACCCTGTGGTCGTGCTGCTCGGACGCGGGGTGAGCGACGCCCATCTCGCCGAGCTCGCCGTCAATGGCGTGTCCTACCTCGTGTCGGACAGCGACGAGATCGACCTCGCCGGTGCGCTCACAACGTTGCGTCGCGAACTCGGCATCGAAACACTGCTGCTCGAAGGCGGCGCCGGCATCAACGGCTCGTTCTTCGCCGCCGGTCTGGTCGACGAACTCAACCTCGTCATCGCCCCCGCACTCGACGGCGGCACCGATGCGGAGCGGATCGTCGCGGCGGGCGACGGTCTGAAGGGCAAGGTGACGCTATCGCTGCTCGGATGCGAACAATTGGCCGCGGGGGCGGTCAATTTGCGGTACCGGGTGGAGGCGGTCGGCTAAGCGCAGTCGGCGTACATAGCGGAACGGAATTGGTGCACCCGACTGGATTCGAACCAGTGGCCTCTGCCTTCGGAGGGAAGGGGTCCGTACGCAAAACCGCCGTTTATGGCTGTTTTTCAGGGTGAAAACCCGTGAACAGACCAAAAACATTGCACGAACAGAGGCACTTATCACCGGACCGTCACCGGGGATCGGGAAATGCGGTTCGCTACGTCCCCGTCGATCGGGTGGTAACGCGCGGAGGAGTGGCCGAGCCGCTCACCAGAGCGCCGCATTATCAAGGCCCACTGGCTGACGTTCCGCCTCAGGTTGCCGCCGCTCAGCTCAGCGAATTACTGGCATACTTCGGCTTTGATTGTGCGGGTGCGGCACTGCCCGGCCCAGTCGCGGGACTCCCTCGTGACGCGACCGGCGATGCCGATCGCAACGTCCTGGCGGCGATGCGCAGCGGGATTGTGTATCTGCATGGCCTCGCGACACGCCGCGCCCGCCAGCAGGTGGCAGCGTATGCAGCTGCCGAGGACTTATTGCTGCCGATCGTCGAAGAGATATTCGAGCAGCGCCGACACGCGGTCATCGCCGAAGCGGACGCACAGGCGCGCGCCGCACGAGTTGAGATCGAAGAGGAGGCAAAACGTGGCCGGCGTGCGGCGCTGGTTCAGCAGGTATATTTCATTGCCGCCGATGACGGCCCGATCAAGATCGGGGTAGCGAAGGATCCGGTTAAGCGGCTTGCCGCCCTACAGGTTTCCTACCCGACGAGGCTTGCGCTGCTCGCCACGACGGACGGCGGCTTTTATCAGGAGCGCCGGTACCACAGTCGCTTCGAGCAGCATCGTCTGCACGGCGAATGGTTTCGGCGCTGCCCCGCGATAACGAGCGAGATTGCCCGGCTAAACAAAGTCGTTGCCGCATGACCCTCGTCATCCTCGCGCTGGTCAGCTTCGTCCAGGTCTTCGCCCTCGGGTTCCAGAGCAGGAACGTCAACCACGGCAATTATGGATGGGCCGCCGGGACATCGTTCTTCATCGGGATCTCGCAGGCGGCGGTCTGGCGGCGCATCACCGGGCCTGACGCCGGTGCGACCGAGGCGCTCGTCTACGCCCTCGCCGGGTCGATCGCGATCGTCAGCGCCATGGCCGTCCATCAACGCTTCATTCGAAAGGCTGCTGCATGAGCATAGATATCACGAAGCCTGTCCGCACTCGAGACGGACGCAAGGCGACTATCATCGCAACCGATCAAATCGTTAGCGAAGGTGGCGGGTACATCTATCCGATCAGGGCGCGCGTCGAGCATCCGAATGACCCCCGTAAAACGGTCGAATGGAACTACCTCGCTGACGGTCGCTGGAAATCGAACGATCACAAAAATCACAACGACCTGGTCAACGAAAGCCATTGGCATCGCTGGCTTGGAGCAATCGCGGGATGGGCAGCGTGACACCGCTGCCAATTGACGAGCGCCGTATCACCAAGCTGGCGCAGGCTTGCGACCTGATCGAGGAGGAGCGGCCGCATGGTCCGTTCTGGAAGCTGCGGAAGGCCAAGGCCTATGCCGAGCTCGGAAGCGCCTGCGACCTAGCCGGCACCAACGCACGCCGCGCCCGCGATACCGCCGCATGACCGCGACCGCCCAGGCAATCGTCGCCGCACTGCGCCGCTCCCGCTTCCGGGTCGGCAATGAGGCTGACATGCAGCTGTCGATCGGGGAAGCGTTGACCGGCGCCGGCTTCGACCACGATCGCGAGCACCGGCTCAGCGCCGCCGACCGGATCGACTTCATGATCGGCGCGGTCGGCCTCGAGGCTAAGACCCGGTGCAACAAGCGGGCGATCTTCCGCCAGCTGCAGCGGTACGCCGAGCACGACGCGATCGAGGCGCTGATCCTCGTCACGGGCACCGCCATCGGTCTGCCCGCCGCCATCAATGGGAAACCGATCTATCTCGTCGCCACGGGGAGGGCCGCGCTGTGAAGACCTATGGAACGCTGACGCTCACCACCGATCACCGCGGACGGCCAGAGTGGGTGATTGACGATCTGGCGCCGCACGTCGCGATAGCGTTCAAGCGCCTTTTCCCGCGCGTGCCGGCGACATCGACCACGCTTCACATCAGCGACACCGACGAGATCCGCTCAGACCTGCGATGGTTCATGCTCCGCTACCCACTGGCTCACGGGGAGCAACAGGCGATCGAGGAGGGCGCGCAGCGGGTCGTCGACAAGATCGCTGAGCGCGATGCCATCCTGCTACCGACATGGTCCGCCGGCGAGGTGCCGGGGTTCCGCCCGGGAATGCAGCCCTATCTGTACCAAAGCCAGGCGGCGCGCATCGCGATCAACAATGGTGGGCTGCTGATCGGCGACGACGTCGGGCTCGGCAAGACGATATCGGCCGCGGCGACGTTGACGATGGGCGCACCACTGCCGGCCGCGATCGTCGTGCAGGCCCACCTCGCGCCGCAATGGAAGAAGCAGCTGGAGAAGTTCACGACGCTGCGGGTCCACGTCATCGGCGGCACCAAGCCGTACGACCTGCCGGCGGCCGACGTCTATGTGTTCCGCTATTCGAACATCGCGGGATGGATCGACGTGATCAAGACCGGGCTGTTCAAGACGGTCGTCTACGACGAAGTGCAGGAGCTTCGCCACGGACCGTCGACCGACAAGGGCAGGGCAGCGGCGATTCTGTCCGGTCGCGCCGAGCTGCGCCAGGGCCTGACTGCCACGCCGATCTACAACTATGGCGACGAAATTCATCAGGTCATGGAATACGTGCGCCCCGCGCTGCTCGGCAATGCCAACGAGTTCGCGCGCGAGTGGTGCAGCGGGCGGATCGTCAAGAATCCGGATGCGCTCGGCTCATATCTTCGCGAGACCGGCTACTTCCTGCGGCGCACTGAAGACGATCCGACAGTCGACGCGTCGATGCCACGGCCGAACATCATCGATTGGCAGGTCGAATGGGACAGCGGCGCGGTCGCGGACGACGAGGCCATCACACGGACCTTGGCAATGACAGTGCTGCGCGGAAGCTTCGTCGAGGCGGGCGCCGCGGCGCGCGAGCTCGATCTGAAGATGCGGCACATGACCGGAATCGCGAAGGCGCGATCGGTGGCAGCGTATGTGAAGCTGCTGCTGCGCGACACGCCGCGTGTGTTGCTCGCGGGCTGGCACCGCGACGTCTACGATGTCTGGAAGGGCGAGCTCGCCGAGTTCAACCCTGTGCTCTACACCGGCTCAGAGAGCGGGGCCGGCAAGGAGCGCAGCAAGGAGGCGTTCACGACAGGCGACAGCCGCGTCATGATGATCTCCCTGCGATCGGGCGCCGGGCTCGATGGGCTTCAGCAGCACTGCCGCGACGTCGTCTTCGGCGAACTCGATTGGTCGCCGCAGGTCCACTACCAGGTGATCGGCCGCCTGCGGCGCCCCGGGCAGCCCGATCAGGTTACCGCCCATTACCTGCATACGAACGAGGGTAGCGACCCGGTCCTGCTCGAGACCCTCGGCATCAAGTCAGATCAGTCGCGTGGGATCAGCGACCCCGGCATCGCTCAGCCTGCGAAGGTGTCCGACGACAGCCGGATCAAGCGGCTCGCGCAGCACGTCCTCGCCGGCACCGTCCAGGCCATCGCCGCATGATCATCGACACCCTCAATCCCCGATACAGGAGCGCGACAGCATGACCGATCGCCCATCATTTGAAGCGCCGATTGATCCAGCCGCTGGGATTCGCCCGCCGACAAACGAAGAGGCTCAGCGGGCGGCCGAGGTGCTGGCCGATAATATCCGTGGCGATCAGCTTTCGACCGACGGCTTCCTTTTCGTGAGAGCCGATCAGGCCGTCAGCGCGATGCTCGCTTATGCAGCTTCGGAGCAAGTCGACACCCATCAGTATGCGGTTGGAGACCTGACGTTTAAGCACGTCTTCCAAGCTGCCAAGCTGGTCAACATGTCCGACATGCAGGCGGTGCTCGACGCTGTCGAAGCTGCCCTTGCGCGGGCAGAGGCTAAGTGATGCGCCTCGCGCTCCTGACCGTTGCGGCCCTCCTGACGGCTTGCGGGCCCAGGGCAGATAACGAGCGCTACCTGGTGCGGGCCTGCGGTGACGGTACGCGCATTTACGCCGACGCCAAGGGCAAGAACCTTGAGTTCAGCTCTGCTTTGGCAGCTGGCAAGATCGCGCCAGACCTGACTGCGGATCAGGTCTGCAACGGGCTGACCGCGCCACATCCCCGACACCCTCAATCCTAAATGCAGGAGTGCTGCAGCATGACTAACAAAACTGAACAGCAAGTTGTGGCGGTGGCTCAGCAGGATAGAGAGGCCGCCGCGGCTGTTATATTCAAGCCAGAGGATGGCGAAGCGAGATTGGCAATGTTGCAAGGAGCCTTGGACGACCATTGTTTCGTTCAAGCCTTCGCTCGCCACCGGCCTGCCGCGCCGCCAGTGCGGTCCTATGCCGAGGGCGTGGAAGACGCTGCGAATGTAGCAGCGAAGGTGGCGGCTAAATGGGAAGCTCTTGCAGAGCACGACCCAAACCGCGGTGACGACCAGTTCTGGGAGGCTGGCAAGGCGGCCGCCGAACAAGTCGCTGCCGCGATCCGCCTCTCCCTCAATCTGGAGAACGCCCGTGGCTGAGAAGGATTTGTCCCCGCAGACGAAGGAGGCGTTCGCCGCGCTCGCTGCCGGTTACCGGGCCGTGGCGGCCGCTTTCGAGAAGGCCGGGGTGGAGATGGTAGAGAACGCGGGCAGGATCGCTGAAGCTCAGCGTGCCAGGCGGGCGACGCCGTTCGACCATGCTCGCGCGTTCTTGATGGGCAAGCGATGGACTGAGCAGGAAGGGGCGCACCTGAAAGAGATTATTGATCAGCGCACCGCATGGCCGATGAAGCCATGAACCGCGGCAATCGCATGCTGCGGCTGCGCCGCTACGATCAGTGGCCGCAGGAGCGGATGGGCTGGTTCATCTGGGAAGGCCCGTATGCCGGCAGCCACGCGAGCGGCAGCAACCCGCATTACCGGCGCGACATGCGGATGCAGTCGTGGCGGCGCCCGTTATGAGCGGCCGGAAGCGCTGGACCCACCTCGACCAGATGGTCGGCACCGGGGAAATCGAAACCGCTCGGTGCGCCTCTGGACCCATCGTGTCTCACGACATAGCTTGCTCTCTCAAGACGATTCGCAGCGGCCCTCTGCGAACATGCAAATGCAACGCAGACGGCGCAAACTGCAATTGCGAGCTTAGCTAGGATTTACCTATGGACCTTAAAACATTCATTACCGAAACTCTGGTCGGCATAGTGGAAGGCGTAGCTGACGCCCAAAAGCGGATTGCCGAGCATCATCCCACTGCAGCTGTGGCCCTACTTGATCGCCCAGCCGATGACGAAAATAGACCAAACCCGAACTTTAAAAGCGTTTCCTTCGACGTGGCGATTACAAGCGCGCAGGAAGAAACATCCGAGACCCGCGGTGAGGGGAAATTACGGGTTTACGTCATCAACGCCGGCATAGACGGTAAAGATGTCTCTTCAAACAAGTCGAGCTCGGCGAGCCGGGTCCAATTTTCTGTCCCGCTTCATCTCCCTACGATGCATTCGTCAGTGGAGTCTGATGCAACGAGGCATTCAGGTGATAAGGGCGGCCAAGCCATTGCTGCGTTCCGAGCAGACGCGGGACGACGCAACGCCTGACGTTCCCTGTCTAAGCCCCGAACTCAGGCCCTTCCTCATCAGGATAGAACGCGTGGGGATCGTAAACCGGTCGCTGCGCCGGCCGCGCCTGGCGGGGAGGCGGGCGTTTCGGAACATCGGGGACCGGATCGGGCAGGGTAGGGAGGCCGCCTCCGAACCGGATCCGGATGTAAGCGCCGCTTCCGTGCATCGCCTGGAAGACGGCGATCGCCTCGCCTTCCTTTATCCGCTTGCCGATCAGCGGAGCGCGCTCGGCGCTGACATAGCCCAGCTGGGTGCCGCGATCGCTGAAGATGGCAACGGCGTTCTCGTCGTATGGGTTGGTCGGCTCGAGCCGCAGCTCGACCGCGTCGCCGGGCGAACAGAGCATGCACTCCATACGCCGGTTGCTCTTGCTCTTGTCCTCGTTCGGGAAGTCGATGCCGACAATGGAGGTGGTCAGTTCGTCCATGGAGATAGTTTGCCCGAATCGGTCGCCTGCGCATAGCCTCGCCGAATGATGAGCGACCGGGAAGTATGGCTGAAGGCGTGGGACGTCGTCCGGACGCATGGCGCGCTGGAGTCTGCGCCTATTGTCGCCACGCTGCTGGATATAATGGGCGATGACCCACACACCTCCGATTGGGCGCGCGTTGCTGCGGCTGTCGATGCGATCAACGAAGGCCAGCTGCAATGACCGATCCAGCCCCCATGGACCTCGAAAACATGCGGTCCCTTGGTATCCGGACCATAGATCTGATCTGTGGCTGTGGACGGCATAAGGAGGTCAACGTAGACGCCTTTGCGGGGACCGAGGTTGGCGCCAGCGACGCGGGACAGTTCCATGGTGGGGAGGGTGAGCAACATCTAAGTAACCGCCTGCTGCTTAACGCTGGGCGTAGTGCTATGAACTTCCACTACAGCAAGGAAACGCAATGCTCTCTTGGCTTTTTCATGCACCGCGGCGAGCGGTGGAATGGTGGTTCCGTGAAAACCCCAAAGCGGTGCGCGCGAAATCGACCCACCCCGCCGGCGGTAGATGTCACAACTGCGGAGCAGACTGCGACAGCGACCAGAAGGCGTGCGAAGATTGCTTCGGAAAAAGCGTCTGGTGAGCCAGCGATGACCCGGTTCTTCCGGTGCGGGGAGTGCGGCAAGCGCCCAAAGACCGCGCGGCTTGGGCGGCTGCACCGCGGCGCGGCAGACTCGACGACGATCCGATCAATGAACTTGACCGAAGAGCGCTACCTGCCCGGGGACGAGGCGCTGCTGAATTATTAGGACCGACTAAATACTGCGACGTTCGCGGGCAGCCAACCCGCGGCTTCCAACTTTGCTGCGGCATTCATGATCCGCTTGGTCAACAGCAGCCAGTCGGGATAGGACGGTGCGCGGATCAGCTCAAACAGGTCCGCGCACCACGCAGCGTCGATTAAATAATTGCGTCATCTGGCCGGCGTCATGATTGCGTGCCGAATATGCGTATCCGCGGGTTGGCTAGGCCGAAGTCACATCACCGCGACAGGTGCGGGCATCTTGCGTGCTAGAAATTTCGTCGCGGCGCCTCGGATGATATTTTGGAGCGGCATCTCTAGGAAGCGATAGGAGATCACTGCGGCCGCCAAGGCGCTCGCGAAGGCGATGACCATTTGTCCCGGCCACGATATGCCCGCAGCGTCAGCAACCCGGCGAGCAGTGTCCATAACGGGCTCATGCAGCAGGTATAGCGAAAAGCTAATCGCCCCCAGTTGTCGAACTGCCCAGTTGCCGAAAACGAAAACGTGCAAAAGTGGTGTCGATAGAGAACGACAAGATCGAACATCCTACTACGAGCGCAATAGGAATATGCCCATAAACCGCGCCGTCGTGCTGCCAACTTTCCGAAAGCATCTCACGAAAATTCACGGGCGATAGTAGCAGGAAAACCACGGCCAATGTCGACGCGATTTGAACGAAGGACACCACAGCCTGACTCACGGCCTCTTCGACCATGCGCCGTCTAATAAGTGCGACAGCAATCCCAGTCAGAAAAATATGCAAATGGCTAAAAACCGTTATGCCTGGGAACACTGGCCGGGCCAAAAATATCAGAGCGGAAACGAACAGAACGGCGGGCAGGTATTTCACTGCTTTGCCGCTCGCAACCAGCCCCCAAATTCCCACGAAGACAAAGTAGAACTGAAACTCTGGCGGGATAGACCAAAAGACATGCGAGCTACCGACAAATAGCAATTGCTTAACGGTCGCCATTGCCGACATGTAGTAAATGAAATCGGGGCCCGAGAACTGGGAGATGAAAAACGCTGCTATGACGACGATATAGTAGATCGGCACAACGCGAGCGATACGGGCGATAAGGTATCGCACGATCGCAGGCCTATCCATTGGTTTCCACAGGTAAAGATGGCCCATCAGAAAGCCACTAAGAACGAAAAATAAGAGAACCCCAGCGGGTCCTGAAAACTGTGGAGTCGTATCGGTCAAACCGACCCGTGCAAGATGGGATAGGACGACTAGGACTGCTGCGCAGCCGCGAATTCCATCAAGGGCGGGTATGTGTTTGCCAATCATGGCGGAATGCCTGCCTCAGGCGAAAACCCGTGTCGAGTGAAGTATTTTTACAATTTCCTGACTTGGGACGATCTGCTGCCAAAGAGCTATAGCCGTGCAGTGTCAGTCTCAGGTTTTTGGTTTAAGGTTAACACACTTTTCTTTCGTTTATTTACAGCATGTTAATTGTGTCCCGATGAAAAACACCAGCATGATGGCCGGGAGGTGTAGGTGCTATTCTGGTTTCAGGCCTGCCTCCCTTTCGGCGTAGGCGGGGACCTGAAATCCCAGAGGGGAAACGCCCGGCCCTTTCGAACCGGGCGCCTTAGTCACATCGCGTCGTAATAGCCCGCGTGCAGCTTCGCGAGCGTGGCGTTGAACGTGCCGCCATTGGCGTCAGCATCCTTCGCACGATCGCGGCCGTACTCGGTCTTACCCTTGGCGGAGAGCTTCTTATAGCGTGCGTTCTCGGTCTTGCTCATGGTGCTTCTTCCTACTGTGATGGTCCAAGTCGACAATGGTATAGAGGCCCCCGAAGCACTCAGCTCCGAGGATCCCTATAAGCCTCCCGATGACTTGGTTATCGGGGGATGCGTGAAACGAGAGGGTCGGCTTGCCGCTGAGGCGCCATAGCTTCCGGAATTTCGACAGAAGCGGCGCGAGGAGCGGGGGTTGCTCGACGGATAAGAAGTTGATGTACCAGTCGCTCTCAGCGGCATCCCACGCGATCTGCGCGACGGGAGTCGGCCCCTGCCAGGCTATCAGGCAGGAGCCGGACTGGCGAAACTCGGTGCACCCGGTCATGGGCATCACCTCCTTTCATGCTGGGCGGTCAGCGCCCCGTCAGCTGCTCGACATAGCTTGAGGTCGGCGCCGTGAAGCGAGCGGCCTTGGGAGGGTCGATCTTGAAGATGTAGCTCTCGGGCCAGACGCGGCCGCCACCCCACCAGGTGATGCCGAGCAGGACGTCGCTGTTCACGCGCAGCGCCGCGAGAGCCTCGGCGCCGACTGCAGCGCACGAGGGCTTCATCCCGTAGTGCGAGGCGAACGCGCTTTCGGTGATGTAGGCTTTCAGGCCACGCCGGCGCAGCTGGTCGGCGAACTCGACAAACCCGCTCGTCTTTACGTCGCACTCCTTGCTCGTGCCGCTCGATCCCTTGTCGAAATAGCGGTGACCGTTGAGATAGGTGCGATTGAGCGGATCAAGGGGGCCGCTGGTATCGCGATCGAGCGCGCACCCAGCGCTCTCACAAGCCTTCCATGCCCCTTCCTTCTTGTCGAAGCGGAAGGTCGCCGACCACTGCGGCCATTCGAGAGCGATCGGATGCTTGATCCCGTTGGCGCGGAGGCCGGCAATGATGATCTTTGAATCGCGAGCCCACTGCATCCAGTCGTTCGTCAGCACCGGGTCGTCAAAGCCACGGGGCTCGTTGACCAAGTCGAGGATCACCGATCCGTCGTCGGGGAAGTTGCGGGCAAAGCCGGTCCAGAACGCGATCGCTTTGGCCGGCGCGTCCCATCGATAGGTATGGTTGTCGAGGATCACCGGCACGCCCTTGCTGCGCGCATAGGCGACGTTGACCTTGAGCTCGGCGATGCGTGCCGGCGTCATCCGGTCATCTTTGAACGGGTAGCGGATCAGCTTGAAGCCGTGGCGCTCGATATACCCCTTCCAGTCCTCGAGCGACGGTCGGATTGCGTCGCCGCCGCTGGCCTCGGCGCCCGACAGGTTCGCGCCGAACAGCGGGTCGGCGCGCGCGGTGTGGTTTGCAGGCTGCGCCGGGGTTGCCGGGGTTGCCGGGGC
>NZ_JRVI01000134.1:0-9350 GCF_000783375.1 Sphingomonas sp. Ant20 | reverse complement strand
GGTGGCGGTGGCCGCCCCGGTCGTGCCGCTCGCGCTGCCGCTGCTGTCGCCGGCCGCTGACCAGATCGTCGCCTGGGTCGCGGCGGCGAAGGACAATGCCGGTCTGCCCTATGCGGTGATCGACAAGCAGGCGGCGTCGCTGCTGCTGTTCGATGCGAAGGGCGCATATGTCGGGCAGACGCCGGTGTTGCTCGGCGTCGGGATCGGGGACGATTCGTCGCCGGGCGTCGGCGCGAAGGATCTGGCCGAGATCGGGCCCGCCGAGCGGACCACGCCCGCAGGCCGGTTCGTCACGAAGTTCGGGCGCGCGTTCGGACGCCAGTCGGTGCTGTGGGTCGACTATGCCAATTCGGTCGCGATCCATGCGGTGATCACGACCCACAAGAAGGAACGCCGGGTCGAGCGGCTGGTGTCGCCGAGCCCGGATGACAACCGGATCAGCTTTGGCTGCATCAATGTCGGCAGCAAATTCTATACTGGCCAGCTGAGCCCGCTGTTCCGCCGCAAGGGCGGCGTGGTGTATATCCTGCCCGAGAGCCGGACGCTCGACGACGTGTTTCCGCGTGCGCGGCTGCTGCCCTATCTGAAGCCGACGCCGGTCGCGGCGACCCCTGGTGCGGAAAGCGAGCCGACATGATCCTGCTCTGGCTCGCCGCGGTGGCCGCTGCCCCCGCTCCTGCTCACCCCCCCGCTCGCGCCGACCGCCCCGTGGTGGTGAGCGCGCTGACGACCGAGGAGCTGATCGTGCAGTGCCGCGGCAAGGATGCGGACCCCGCGCCGAGCTTCTGCACCGGCTATATCCTCGGCGCGTTCGACACGCTGTCGATGGCGCGCGAGATCTGCCCCTCGGCAACCAAGGGCTCGACGATCGACGCGGTCGCGACGACGCGCAAATATCTGCGCACCAAGGGCAAGAAGGCGAAAGCCGCACCGATCTTCGTGGTCCGCGACGCGCTGCGCCGGTCCTTTGCGTGCAAGCGGAACGCCAAACGCTAGCCCGCCCGCCGTACCGGTAGCGGTACGGCCCTATGGACAATCCGCCGAGATGCCACCCGCGACGATTCGTCGGCGGGCGGCATGGCAATGGGCGACGCCAAGGTGAACAGCGACGGCCTTCGATAACCGAAATAGTGCCTCTTCTGAACATCCTCGCAACATTCGTATGAATCGGTCATATTTGGGTATTGTCATATAAGTCATTATGGAGAATTCATGTCCCCGGAACCGGACCAAGCGCGATCGCGCAGCCGGACAAGGGGGCCTTCATGAACTTCAGACATACCACGTCCTATATTGCACTTGCCGGATCGCTATTGCTGACGGCGATCCCCGCTGTGGCGCAGACCGCGACGGACAGCCCGGCGACGCCGGCCCAGGCCAAGGTCGAGGCCGATGCGCAGACCGCGTTCGCCGCGGGCGATACGGCCAAGACCGTGTCCGACGACATGATCGTCGTCACCGGATCGCGGATCCAGCGGCCCAACATGACATCGGCCGCGCCGATCACCTCGGTCACCGCGCAGGACATCCGCGCGCAGGCGGCGATCACCGTCGAGGACGTGCTCAACCGCCTGCCGCAGGTGTCGCCCGACAGCCAGCAGACCTATCAGGATTCGGACGGCCGCCAGCGGATCAAGCTGCGCAGCCTCGGCTTCGAGCGGACGCTGGTGCTGGTCGATGGCAAGCGGCTGGGCACGCAGAACGGCCAAGACGTCGGCATCATCCCGCCCTCGCTGCTCGAACGCGTCGACGTGCTGACCGGCGGCGCGTCGTCGGTCTATGGATCGGACGCGGTCGCGGGCGTGGTGAACTTCATCCTGAAGAAGGATTTCGAGGGGATCCAGCTCGACGGCAATTACAGCTTCTACAATCACGAGAACAAGGACACGATCGTGTCGCCGCTGGCGCGCGCGAACGCGTTCGAGGCGCCGCGCGGGCTGACCAATGACGGCGGCCGGTCCGACGTCACGCTGACCGCGGGCACCAAGCTGTTCGACGGCGCGCTGCGCGTGTCGGGCTTCGTCAATTACCGCCAGGCCAATGACGTCCCCTATGACGCACGGTCGAGCTCGGCATGCCAGCTGGTCCAGACCGGCAAGGACGGCCCGCTGTCCTGCTCGCTGTCGACCTATTCGCCGAGCGGCTATATCTCGCCGCGCAGCGGGGCGAACAGCGGCGTCGGCTATGTCAACGATCCCGCCGGCACGCGCAGCTTCGTGCCGTACGGCGCAGGCGCGGGCAACGCGGCCAACCCCTATGACGGCTATTCCTATCAGCGCGAATTCGAACGCTATACGGCGGGCGGCTTCGTCAGCGCGAAGATCGCACCCGAGCTCGAGCTCTATGGTTCGGGGATCTGGTTCCGCGACAGGTCGGTGAACCCCTATCCGACGCGCGTCTACAGCTACACCGCCTATGGCGACACGCCGTACCAGGTGAACTGCAACAACCCGTTCCTGTCGACGTCGCAGGCCAGCACGATCTGCGGTGCGCAGGCGGGGACGTCGGCGCTCGCGCCGCTCGACGTGCGCTATCGCTTCAACGACCTGCCCTTCTCGCCCGACGTCTATCTGAACAAGGGGATCCGCGCGACCGCGGGGATCCGCGGCACCGTCGGCGACGCGTGGACCTATGATCTGGGCGGCGTGTTCTCGCGCAACCAGCAGGACATAACCTTCGGCAATTTCGCCGATTTCGACCGGGTGAACCGCTCGCTCAACGTCGTCAGCGTCAACGGCACGCCGACCTGCGCGGCGACCGTGTCGGGGGTCGACCCGGCCTGTGTCCCGTTCAACGCGTTCAGCGCGGGCACGCTCGGCGGACCGCTGGCCGATTACCTCTTCACCGCGCGCAGCGGCACCTCGACCGGCGTCGCCAAATTGTGGGACATCGTGTCGTCCGTGACCGGCGACCTCGGCAAATACGGGATCACCTCGCCCTTTGCGAACCAGGGCGTCGCGATCGCGCTGGGCGGCGAATATCGCAAGGACAGCTATGCCTCGTCCGCGGATGCGATCTACCGCGAGCAGAATGGCGGCGAGGATTTCAACCTGAGCCAGGACGTGTGGGAATCGAACATCGAGGTCCAGGCGCCGCTGATCGAGGAGCGCCGCTTCGCGCATCTGCTGCAGGTCACGGGCGGCTATCGTGTGTCGAAATACAGCAGCAATCCCAAGACCTTCAACACGTGGAAGCTCGAGGGCACCTATGCCCCGGTCAGCGACCTGACGTTCCGCGCGTCGTTCAACAAGGCGCAGCGCGCACCGACCGTGTTCGAGATCCGCCAGGCGACCGCGATCAACTATAGCCGGCAGGGCGGATCGCAGAACGACTTCTGCGCCCCCGTGCCGCGCCAGATCGCGGACCCGGCCAATCCCGGCCGGACGATCACCACGACCACGCCGATCGCCTCGCGCGAGGTGTGCGCGGCGACCGGGCTGTCCGACGCACTTTATGGCAGCGCGACCCTGCTGTGCCCGAACGACCAGTGCACGGTGCGATCGGGCGGGTTCACCGCCGATCCCGAAACCGCCTATACCCAGACCTATGGCCTGGTCGTGAAGCCGAGCTTCCTGCGCGGGCTGGTCTTCTCGGTCGATCGCTACCGGATCAAGATCAACAACTCGCTCGGCTATAACGACGACAGCTATTACACCGATGGCTGCCAGCGTTCGAACGGCGACCCGTTCTTCTGCTCGGGGATCGTCCGCCAGCCCGGCACCGGCATCCTCTACGCCGCCGCCGCGAACAACCCGACCAGCGGCTTCATCCGCGCGGGCACGACCAATTATTATTTCTCGATCGCGCGCGGCTGGGACTTCCAGAGCCAGTATACGCTGGGTCTGGGCGGGGTCGGCAAGATCGACTGGAACTTCAACGGGTCGCTGACCACCTTTGCCGGCGGGCAGGACTCACCGCTCCAGCCCAAGCGCAATTGTGCGGGCTATTATGGCAATGGCTGCGGCCAGCTGCTGCCGAAATGGTCGCACGGGCTGCGGACGACCTATACGACGAGCGACGGCATCTTCAGCACCTCGTTCAACTGGCGCTATGTCGGGTCGCTGACGAGTGCGGACAATTCGGGCGATCCGGCGATCGGCGGCACGCCCGACCGCGCGCGGACGACCTTCTACAGGATCGCGCCGGTGAATTATTTCGACCTGGCGCTGACCTTCGCCGTGTCGCGCGACTTCTCGCTCCGGCTGATCGCGAACAACCTGCTCGACAAGACGCCGCCGATCCTGGCGAATTCCTACGACATCAGCCTGGCGCGCAGCAACACGATCCCCGCGCGCTACGACGCGCTGGGCCGCAACCTCGCGGTCGGGGCGCCGTGCGGTTCTGATCGAACCGGGGCGTATCGGGGGGGCTCGTCGTTCGCGACGGGCCCCCTTTTTTTTGGGAAGCGCGCCGGCGACGTCCGTCCGACGCTCCGCCCTCAAGACGCGTGAATATCCGCGTGCCGGGCGCCGGCAATTTCGACGTCATGACGCAAACGGAACAAGACTGCGTCGAGAGTGTTCGAACCTGTTGTAAGTACAGGGAGAGTTAAATGTCAGATTATCGGGGCGGCGAGCCAGTTCGTCAGAAGAGCGGCGCAGGCAAGACGATCGTCATCGTCCTTGTCGTCATTGCGGCCATCGTCGGTGTCCTCTTTGCGACCGGGTTCTGGAGCGCCAACGTGAAGGAAGGTTCGCTTCCGGAGTTCTCCGTCAAGGGCGGCGACATGCCGAATGTCGATCTCGATTCGAAGGCGGTCGTCGTCGGCACGAAGAAGACCGAAGTCGAGGTCCCCAAGGTCAAGACCGAAACCGAAACGGTCGACGTGCCCACCGTGGGCGTCAAGGACAATGGCGAGAAGTAAGACTTTGCCTGACGTCACGAGCCCTCACCTGACGGTGGGGGCTTTTTTTTGTGACGCGGATGTGAGGGCAGGATCGGGTAGCGTTATTGCCGGACGCGGGACCCGCCGGGTTGATTGGACCACCGCGTCCGCAGAGCGGCCAGTGTCGACGTCTGCAATTGGTGGGAAAGCAGAGGTGTTGGTTTCGCGCGCTACGGTTCGAACTTTACATAGCTCGCCGACTACATTTTGAGCGCACTTTCCCGGAAACACATACCGTGGCTGACCACGATCATACCACCTAGGCTGACGGCCTCCGCCCAATCACCATCCGGGCCGATCTTGCTGAACCCGCCACGGCCCGACATTTCGAAGGTCATATATTTCTTATAATCGCCGGACTTGACCATATCGTAGGTCGAACAAGAATCTCGATCCGGCTTGTCGCAACGGGTATAAGTGTTTCTGGTGTCATCAATAATTACGAGAAATTTTCCTATTGCCTCCAATGCGCAGGGCTTGTCGTAATTGCAGATCTCCTTACGCGAAGGACTGCAAAAAAAACGGATCGGATGCCGCGTCGCCTTGACCGCTCCATAGTCCGCTGACCGCCGCTAAAATCGTTAATCTTTCGAACATGGAAGCCCCTTTCTAGGCAACCTATCAGGCGCGAGGCGTGAGTCTATCCCGACATCTTAGGCATGCAGAATAGCGTACTTGTAAAACGTTGGCTCACGTCCGCTATTAAGAGATAGATGACGTCCCTTGTCCGTTCGCCCTGAGCGAAGTCGAACGGTGTGCTCCGGGTGGCGGTGCTTCGACTTCGCTCAGCACGAACGGAGTGTGGGGAGTGTGGGGAGTGTGGGGGGTCGGTGGGAGACGGTGCCCGCCCCCACCGCCGCACCGTTTATTTGCGGCCGAACAGTTTCTCGATGTCGCCATGCGCGAGTTTTACCCAGGTGGGGCGGCCGTGGTTGCATTGGCCCGAATGGGGGGTGATCTCCATTTCGCGGAGGAGCGCGTTCATCTCGGCGACCGAGAGGATGCGGCCGGCGCGGACCGAGCCGTGGCAGGCCATCGTGCCCGCGACCGCGTCGAGCCGTTCCTTGAGCGAAAGCGCCTCGTCGAACGCGGCGAGTTCGTCGGCGAGGTCGGTGACGAGCCCTTTGGGATCGCTCTGGCCGAGCAAGGCGGGGGTCGCGCGGACGAGCATCGCGCGCGCGCCGAAGCGTTCGAGGTCGAGCCCGAACTCGGACAGCTCGGCGGCGCGCGCCTCGAGCCGGTCGCAGGCGGGTTCGTCGAGTTCGACGACCTCCGGGATCAGCAGCGCCTGGCTCGCGACCGTGCCGCCGGCGAGCGCGGCGCGCATCCGTTCGAGGACGAGGCGTTCATGCGCGGCATGCTGATCGACAAGGACGAGACCGTCCTCCGCCTCGGCGACGATATAGGTCTTGGCGACCTGGCCGCGCGCGACGCCCATCGGGAAGGCGCTCGTCTGCGGCGGGGGTGTCCAGGCGGGTTCGGCTCTTGCCTGTGGGGGCGCGGCGAAGAACGTCGGGCGGGCGTCGTTTACCGTGGCGTAGCTGCGGTTTTCTAGCGGCAGCCTTTGGGGCGTGCCCTCACCTTCCCACCCGCTTTGCGGGCGGGGCCCCTTCCTCTCCCCCGGGGGGAGAGGAGGTTTCTGGCTGCCACATCGACAGGGCGGATTCGGATGCGCGCTGGCTGCGGTGGCCGGCGGCGTCGAGGGCGCGGCGCAGGCCCGAGACGATGAGGCCGCGGACCATTGCCGGGTCGCGGAAGCGGACCTCGGTCTTGGCGGGGTGGACGTTGACGTCGACCTGATCGGTGGGGACGTCGAGGAACAGCGCGACGACCGCGTGCCGGTCGCGCGGGAGCATCTCGGCATAGGCGCCGCGGATCGCGCCCATCAGCAGCCGGTCCTTCACCGGCCGGCCGTTGACGAACAGATACTGGTGGTCGGCGATGCCGCGATTGTAGGTCGGCAGGCTCGCAACCCCGCCGAGCACGAGCATGCCCGAGTCGACCGGGCGTTCGAGGTCGATCGTGACCGCATTGTCGGCGAGCGCGCGATCGGTGAGCGTCGCGACCCGGCCCGGCCGGTCCTCGACCTGTGTCGCCGCCAGCGTGCGGCGGCCGTCATGTTCGATCGTGAAGCCGATATCGGGACGCGCCATCGCGAGCCGGCGGACGACATCGAGACAGGCGGCATATTCGGCGCGCGGGGAGCGGAGGAACTTGCGGCGGGCGGGAACGCGCGCGAACAGATCCTCGACCACCACGCGCGTGCCGGGCGGCAGCGCGGCGGGGCCCTCGCGCTCAACCCGGCCATTGTCGACGATCCGCGACCAGCCCTCGGCCCCCCTCACCCGGCTCTCGATCGTCAGCCGCGCGACGCTGGCGATCGAGGGCAGCGCCTCGCCGCGAAAGCCGAGCGTCACGACCGATTCGATGATCTCGTCGGGCATCTTCGAGGTCGCGTGCCGTTCGAGCGCGAGCATCATGTCGGCGGGGGTCATCCCGCATCCGTCGTCGGCGACTTCGATGCGCGATGTGCCGCCTTCGACGAGGAGAATCGCGATGCGTCCGGCGCCCGCGTCAATGGCGTTCTCGACTAACTCCTTCAACGCGCTGGCGGGTCTTTCCACCACTTCACCGGCGGCGATACGATTGACGAGATGCTCGGGGAGACGCCGTATTGACATGGGTTTGCGTCTAGACCAAGCGACGGCATCCCGCGACCCGCAAACGCCCGCTTATTAGGCACCCGGTGCTCGAAAACACCGGCGGGGCCCGCGAGATGATGTGCGAAATGCCGCCCGTCCGGCGGCCAGGATTACGGGACCCTGATTGAATGGCCTTCTACTCGCGTTTCTTCAAGTTCATGTCGCACGACATGGCGATCGACCTCGGCACCGCGAACACGGTTGTCTATGTCCGTGGCCGCGGCATCGTCCTGAACGAGCCGTCGGTGGTCGCGGTCGAGACGATCAACGGCATCAAGCGCGTCAAGGCGGTCGGTGACGACGCGAAGCTGATGATGGGCAAGACCCCGGGCAATATCGAGGCGATCCGCCCGCTGCGCGACGGTGTGATCGCGGACATCGACGTCGCCGAGCAGATGATCAAATATTTCATCCAGAAGGTGCACGGCCCGCGCCGCTTCGCCCGCTGGCCCGAAATCGTGATCTGCGTGCCGTCGGGGTCGACCAAGGTCGAGCGCCGCGCGATCCGCGACGCCGCGTCGAACGCGGGCGCGAGCACGGTGTGGCTGATCGAGGAGCCGATGGCGGCCGCGATCGGCGCCGACATGCCCGTGACCGAGCCGATCGGCAGCATGGTCGTCGACATCGGCGGCGGCACGACCGAGGTCGCGGTGCTGAGCCTGCGCGGTCTGGCCTATACGACGTCGGTCCGCGTCGGCGGCGACAAGATGGACGAGGCGATCGTCAGCTATGTCCGCCGCAACCACAATCTGCTGATCGGTGAAGCGACCGCCGAGCGGATCAAGCAGGAGGTCGGCATCGCCAAGCCGCCGGTCGACGGCATCGGCACGATCATCCACATCAAGGGCCGCGACCTGGTCAACGGCGTGCCCAAGGAAATCCAGATCAACCAGGGCCAGATCGCCGAGGCGCTGAGCGAGCCCGTCGCGACGATCGTCGAGGCGTCCGCGTCGCGCTGGAGAACACCGCACCCGAGCTGGCCGCGGACATCGTCGACCAGGGCATCGTCCTGACCGGCGGCGGCGCGCTGCTGCAGGGGCTGGAGAGGTGCTGCGCGACGAGACCGGGCTGCCGGTGACGGTCGCCGAGGACCCGCTGACCTGCGTCGCGCTGGGCATCGGCCGCGCGCTCGAGGACCCGCTGTTCCGCGGCGTGCTGATGAGCGGCTGAGAAGCGTGTAGGTGGGAAACGGGTCAGTGGAAATCGCATCGACCGAGTCGCGGGGATAGGGCCCCGGACCCGGCGATGCCCGAGAACGAGGGGACAGGCGCATGGCGCCAGCCCGCGACCGCCGGACGGGGTTTTCCCGACGGCGTCAATATGGGGTGTTCGTAGGCTATGTGCTCGCCATCGCCGGTGCGGTGGTGGGCGCAGCGTTGCTCGTCGTCTCGACCTTCAACCCGCCCGCCTTTGCCGGCGCGCGGATGGGCGTGGCGGGCCTCACCGCGCCGGTCTCGTCTGG
Source organism: Sphingomonas sp. Ant20 (assembly GCF_000783375.1). Taxonomy (NCBI): domain Bacteria; kingdom Pseudomonadati; phylum Pseudomonadota; class Alphaproteobacteria; order Sphingomonadales; family Sphingomonadaceae; genus Sphingomonas; species Sphingomonas sp. Ant20. The sequence continues at coordinate 301 of NZ_JRVI01000134.1, read as the reverse complement.
GCTCGCCTGGGTCGTGGGCGGGGTCGCCGCGGTGCCCGAGGCAATCGGGACCTATTTCTTCGTCCGCCAGGAAAATGTCGCACTGCGCCGCGAGCGTGAGCAGACGCGCGCTTTGCTGATGCGCGCGCGGACGATCGCCTATGACAATCGCCGGCTGCGATCGCTGCTGAAGGTCCGCGACCGGATCGCCGAACCGGTCGTCACCGCGCGCTGGTGAGTTCGAGCGCGTCGAGCGGGCGCCGGTTCGCCTTGCTCAACGCGGGCCGCTGGAGCGGCGTGCGGCCGGGCATGGCGGTGGGCG
>NZ_JRVI01000133.1:0-2391 GCF_000783375.1 Sphingomonas sp. Ant20 | reverse complement strand
GCCGGGGCGCTTTACGAGGGGCGGGACCTCAGGCCGGCGATGGCGCTCGACGCGTTCATCGGCGGTGCGGTCGCGGCGCATTTCGGCGTCGAGCCCGGCCGCGCGATGGCGACGCTGTTTCCGGCCAGCGCCGGGACCCTGGCGATCGAAGGGCTGGTCCGCACCTGACCGGGCCGGTGCGGGATGAATTGAGCCCGGCCCTGCTTTGGGCTAGAGCCCCCGCTTCCTTACGATACCGGAATTGTCATGACGCTCTATACCCGCTTCGCCGCGCATATCGATGCGGCGCTCGACACGCTGACCGAGGCGGGATTGTTGCCGGCCGGGCTCGACCGCAAGAACGTGACGGTCGAGCCGCCGCGCGATGCAAGCCACGGCGATCTCGCGACCAACGCGGCGATGGTGCTGGCCAAGCCCGCCAAGACCAACCCGCGCGTGCTGGCGGATGCGCTGGTCGTCGAACTCGGCAAGATCGAGTCCGTCGACAGCGCGAGCGTGGCGGGACCGGGCTTCATCAACATGAAGCTGACCGACGATGCCTGGCGCGGCGAGCTGGCCGCGGTGCCGGTCGCAGGCGCCGATTACGGGCGCTCTACGCTGGGCGACGGGATCACCGTCAACATCGAATATGTGTCGGCGAACCCGACCGGACCGATGCACATGGGGCATTGCCGGGGCGCAGTGGTCGGCGACGCGCTGGCCAGCCTGCTCGAATTTGCCGGGCACCGGGTGATCCGCGAATATTATGTCAATGATGCCGGTGGGCAGGTCGATGTGCTCGCGCGCTCGGTCCATCTGCGGTACCGCGAGGCGCTGGGCGAGACCGTGACGATCCCCGAGGGCCTGTATCCCGGCGATTACCTCGTGCCGATCGGCCAGGCGCTGGCGAGCGAATATGGCGACCGGTTCGTCGGCGCGCCCGAAAGCGACTGGCTGGCGATGTTCCGGACGCGTGCGGTCGCGGCGATGATGGTGATGATCCGCGCCGATCTCGCGCTGCTCGGGATCGAGCATGAGGTGTTCTCCTCCGAGGCGGAGCTGCAGGCGCTCGGCAAGCCCGAGGCGGCGGAGGCCGAATTGCGGTCGCGCGATCTGGTCTATGACGGCGTGCTCGAGGCGCCCAAGGGCGAGATGGCGGACGACTGGGAGCCGGTCGAGCTGCCGCTGTTCCGCTCGACGCAGTTCGGCGACGACCAGGATCGGCCGATCAAGAAGTCGAACGGGTCCTGGACCTATTTCGGTGCCGACCTCGCCTATCATTTCCAGAAGAGCCAGACCGCCGACCAGTTGATCGACATCTGGGGCGCGGATCACGGTGGCACGGTCAAGCGGATCGTCGCGGGCGTGGCCGCGCTGACCGGCGGCAAGACTCGGTTCGACGTCAAGCTGGTCCAGATGGTCCGGCTGCTGCGCAATGGCGAGCCGGTGAAGATGTCGAAGCGGTCGGGCAATTTCGTCACGCTCGCCGATGTCGTGAACGAGGTCGGCAAGGATGTCGTGCGCTTCACGATGCTGACGCGGCGGTCGGATGCGCAGATGGACTTCGACTTCGCCAAGGTGGTCGAGGCGTCGAAGGACAATCCGGTCTTCTACGTCCAATATGCGCATGCACGGATCGCGTCGCTGCACCGGCGCGCGGACGAGGCGGGAATCGCCGCGATCGAGGCGGACCTGTCCCGGCTTGATACGGACGAGCTTGCGCTGATGAAGCTCGCCAGCCAGTTCCCGCGAATCGTCGAAACCGCCGCCACGGCGCGCGAGCCGCACCGGATCGCGTTCTATCTCTACGACTTGGCCGCCGCGTTCCATGCGCTGTGGAATGTCGGCAACGATCGGCCCGAGCGGCGCTTCCTGGTGGTCGAGGATCCCGGCGCCACGGCGGCACGGCTTTTCTTGGCGGATGCAATCGGGCAGATCATCCGCAACGGCCTTGCCATCATGGGCGTCGAGGCGGTTTCGGAGTTGAACTGATGGCCGACGAGATGAACCTGCGCGAGGAAGATCGACTGCCCTGGCTGGAGACGATCGAGTCGGACGATCGTGACGGCCCGCCGATCGCGCGTGTCGTCGCGCTGGTCGTGCTGGGGCTGGGTCTGCTCGCGGCGATCATCTTCGGGGTCTACACGCTGCAGAACCGCGTGCCGTCGGGCGACGGCCAGCTGATCGCCGCGCCAGCGACGCCGTACAAGGTCAAGCCCGACGCGGTCGGCGGCCTCAAGGTCAATGGCGAAGGCGACAGCGCGATCGCCACCAGCGCGGGCAAGGGTGCTGGCAATGGTGCGATCGACCTGACGGGCGTGCCCGAGGCGCCGGTCGCCGGACGCGTGCGGTGGCGACGTCGACGGGGGCGGACGATCCTGCCGGCCGCAACGCGGTGGAGTGCCTGTAACG
>NZ_JRVI01000132.1:0-2865 GCF_000783375.1 Sphingomonas sp. Ant20 | reverse complement strand
CCGGCGCCGGGTCACGCGGCAGTCCGCCCCGGCCGCGATCGCCGGGTCGCGCCGCACGCTTTCGACGACGAACCCCTGTCGCCACAGGATCCACAGCAGCACGAGCCCCGGCACCGCGACGACCATCGTCAGCATCCAGAAGCCGGGCCAGCCCAGCGCGTTGGCAGCATAGCCCGCGGCGCCGCCAGCCACGTCCGCCCGACCGCCGCGAACGACGACAGCAGCGCGAACTGCGTCGCGGTATAGGCGAGGTTGGACAGGCCAGAGAGATAGGTGACGAACACCGTCAGCCCGATCCCGCTCGTCACCTGTTCGGTCGCGACGGCGATCGTCAGCCAGGTGTTCGAATGGCCGTGCCAGGCGAGGATCACGAACATGAAGTTGCTGAGCATCATCAGCATGCCCGACACGAACAGCGCGCGTCCCAGGCCGAGCCACGCCATGAACGGCGCGCCCAGTGCGGTCCCGACGATCAGCCCCCAGAACCCGACCAGCTTGTTGATCGCGATGAATTCGGTATCGCTGAACCCCAGCTCGACGATCATCGGGTTCAGCATGCCCTGCCCCATCGCATCGCCCAGCTTGTAGATCAGCACGAACAGCAGGATCAGCACCGCGCCGCGACGCTGGAAGAATTCGCGGAACGGCCCGATGATCGTATCCTCGAGCCAGCGCCCGCGCGACGCCCCATCCTGCGATGCCAGCACCCGGTCATGCAGTCCGCGGCCTGCCCAGAGCGCCGCGAGCGCGCCGGGAATGACGCAGAACGCGGTCAGCCCATAGCCCATCGCCCAGCCAAGCCCGAGCCCTTCGGACGAGGCGATCGCGATCGTGCCGACCCCTGCCGCCAGATTGCCGAGCCGGTAGCCGAACTGGTTGTTCGCGGTCCCGTGCGGCAATTCGTCCTCGGGCAGGATCTCGATCCGGTAAGCGTCGATCACGATATCCTGCGTCGCGCCGAGGAACGCGGTCACGATCGCCCAGAAGGCGAACACCCCGAGATGCTCCTGCGGCGCGCTGAACCCCAGCATCCAGACCGAGCCGAACAGCAGCGCCTGGACGAAGAACAGCCACGCGCGACGCTGCCCGACCCAAGCCGTCAGCACCGGGATCTGGAACCGGTCGATGAACGGCGCCCAGAGGAATTTCAGCGTGTACGGGGTCGTCAGGCCGATCGCGAAGCCGATCGTCTTCTTGTCGATCCGACCTTCGACAGCCAATAGCCCATCGTCCCCAGCAGCAGCGCGAGCGGAAAGCCGCTCGATATCCCGAGCAGCAGCGCCGCGATCGGCCGGGGCCGCAGATAGGGGGCCATGGTGGCGAGCAGGGATCGACGCGGAACGGCTGTGCTGGACATGGCGCGACCATAGCGGGCTGCCGACGCGAGGAAAGGCGGAAGACGTCGTCGCGTCGCCTCGGTCGCGACGAAGCTAAACGCGTGCCGTCAGGCAGGCGAGCTGAACAGCCGCAGACCCGAAGGCAGCTTCTTGGGTTCGCTCCCCGCCATCCGCGCCTCGATCGCGGCGATCGCAGCAAGCAGGTCGCGCTGCGAATAGGGTTTGGAGAGACAGCCTGCGGCCAGCGTCGTCGCCTCGACCGGGCAGTTGCCCGTGACGAACAGCACCGGCACCCCGCGCTCGAGCGCAGCCCGCGCCACGTCGAGTCCCGATCCGTCGCTCAGGCTGACATCGGCGAGGATCAGGTCGATCGCGGACTCGCTTTCGATCACCGCCAATGCATCGCTGACCCGGTCGACCGTCGCGACCACGGTGAATTTCGATTCGGTCAGAAAATATTCGGTGTCGAACGCGACCAGCGGTTCGTCCTCAACAACCAGCAAGCGGATGATCAGCCGCTTCTTCTTTCCGAACAGCATCGACATCACGCCCCTTCGCGCAACGAATGGTCGTTACGCCCATGCGACATAACGCACCGCACCACGAAGGGTCGCAAATATTTTCGCGCTGCACCCCGATCCATAGTATCAGCCGCGCCATGACGACTTCAAAAGACGATAACCCGACTGCCAGCCCGTCGAACGACGCGCCCGCAACAGCTCCTGCAGCCCCCATCAAGGGCGACCGCATCGCCAAACTGCTCGCCCGCGCGGGCGTCGCATCGCGCCGCGACATCGAACGGATGATCGCCGAGGGGCGCGTCGCGCTCAACGGCACCACGCTCGACACGCCGGCGACGATCCTGCGCAACCTTGCCGGCGTCACCGTCGACGGCGATCCGGTCGAGGCGCCCAGCGCGGCGCGGCTGTTCCTCTACCACAAGCCGACCGGGCTGCTCGTCACCGAGCGTGACCCTGCTGGCCGGACGACGATCTACGACCGCCTGCCGCGCGAACTGCCGCGACTCGTTCCCGTCGGTCGCCTCGATCTCAACACCGAGGGGCTGTTGCTGATGACCACCGACGGTGGCCTAAAGCGCCAGCTCGAACTCCCCGCGACCGGCGTCGAGCGCGCCTATCGCGCCCGCGCCTATGGCAACATCACCCAGCCGCAGCTCGAGGAGCTGATCGAGGGGATCGAGATCGAGGGCGTCCGCTACGGCTCGATCAACGCGAATATCGAACGCCGCACCGGCGCGAACGTCTGGATCGAGATGATCCTGACCGAGGGCAAGAATCGCGAAGTCCGCCGCGTGCTCGAACATCTGGGTCTCCAGGTCTCGCGCCTGATCCGCACCCGCTACGGCCCGTTCGTGCTCGGTGATCTCGCCCCCGGCCAGATCGGCGAGGTGCTCCAGCACGACGTCGTCGCCTTCCAGAAGGAGCTCGCGCGCGGCAAGCCCGAGGGCCCCGGCGCGCGTCCGAACATCGGCATCAGCGCCAGCGCTGGTGCGGGTGCGGGGATCGGC
>NZ_JRVI01000131.1:0-2068 GCF_000783375.1 Sphingomonas sp. Ant20 | reverse complement strand
GCGCGCCCGCCACGGCGCAGACGCTGCCGACCGGGGGCGAGGTGGCCGCGGGCCAGGCGAGCATCGCGACGCGCGGGCCGTCGATGACGGTCACCCAGACCAGCGACCGCGCGGTGCTGAACTGGCAGTCCTTCTCGATCGGCAAGGGCGCCAGCGTGACCTTCGACCAGCCGGGCACAAGCTCGGTCGCGCTCAACCGCGTGGTCGGGTCGGATCCGTCGTCAATCCTCGGCAACCTGTCGTCCAACGGCAAGGTCTTCCTGGTCAACGGCAACGGCATCGTGTTCGGCAAGACCGCCAGCGTGAACGTCGGCGGGCTGGTCGCATCGACGCTGAACATCAGCGATGCGGATTTCATGGCCGGCCAGTCGCGCTTTGCCGGGACCAGCACCGCGGGTGTCCAGAATGACGGCACGATCACCGCCAAGGGCGGCTATGTCGCGCTGCTCGGCGCGCAGGTCGGCAACAGCGGCGTGATCCGCGCCAATTTCGGCACGGTCGTGCTGGCGGCGGGCGAGGCGATCACGCTCGACGTCGCGGGCGACGGGCTGCTCAACGTCGCGGTCGACAAGGGCGCGGTGGGCGCGCTGGTGCGCAATGGCGGGCTGATCCGCGCGGATGGCGGCAAGGTCGTGATGACCGCGCAGGGTGCGGGCGACCTGCTCCATACCGCGGTCAACAATAGCGGCATCATCGAGGCGCGGACGCTGCAGAACCGCAGCGGCACGATCCTGCTGCTCGGCGACATGCAGACCGGCACCACCAATCTCAGCGGGACACTCGACGCGAGCGCACCGGTCGGCGGCAATGGCGGCTTCGTCGAGACGTCGGCGGCGACCGTCAACATCGCCGATGGGGCCAGGGTCTCGACGCTGGCGCGGTCGGGCACGACCGGCACCTGGCTGATCGATCCGCAGGATTATGTGATTGGTGCAGGCGGCAACATCTCGGGCTCGACGCTGTCGGCGCAGCTCGTGACGACCAGCATCACGATCAGCACGCTGCCCGCGGCGGGCGACACGACGACGGGCAATGGCGACATCTTCGTCAACGACGCGGTCGCGTGGACCGCGTCGGGCGTGCCGACGACACTGACGTTGAACGCGTTTCGCGACGTCGTGATCAACGCGCCGATCAGCGCGACCAACGGCAACATCGTCGCCTGCTGCGGCCGCGACGTGAACGTCAACGCCGACCTGACGACGGTCAATGGCAGCATCCTGCTCAACGCCGGGCGCAACGTGAACGTCTATCATGCGATCACGACGACCGACGGCAATATCGCGCTGTGCGCGGGGCATGACGTGATGATCGACGCTGCCGTCACGCTGACGCGCGGCACGACGATCCCGGCGCAGAGCCTGGGCCTGCCGGTCGGGCTGACGCTGATCGCAGGCGCGGACGGCACCGGGCCGGGCGTCAACGGCGGCACGATCGTGTTCTCCGCGCTGTCGCCGCCGACGACGGTGACCGCGGCGCCGGTGTCGATCACCTACAACCCGGTTTCGTATACGACGCCGACCGACTTCTCGAACGAGTTCGTGCTGACCGAGGGTGCGGCGATTTCGCAGCGGATGCTGGTCTTCCCGTCCGCGCAGAAGGTCGCGGACGGCACCAATGCGGCGGTGCTGAGTGGGTTCAACGCATCAGACACGTCGGGGCTGCCGAGTGGCGTCACCCTGGTCGCGGGGACGGACGCGACGGCGACGTTCGACAGCGCGGACGCCGGGGCGGGCATCGGCGTCAGCTATAGCGGCTATACGCTGACCGGCGCGAATGCGGACCAATATGCGCTGGCGGGATCGTGCTGCACGGCGGGCTTCCGGACTACGGGGACGATCACTGCTGCTCCGGCGCCTGCTCCTGCTCCTGCTCCTGCACCAGCACCAGCTCCTGCCCCTGCTCCCGCACCTGCACCTGCTCCTGCACCCGCTCCCGCACCTTCGCCAGCACCGGCACCGGCACCGGCACCCGCACCTGCTCCTTCCCCGGCTCCAGCTCCAGCTCCAGCTCCAGCTCCAGCTCCAGCGCCTGCGCCTGCGCCTGCGCCGGCTCCTGCGCCCTGCTC
>NZ_JRVI01000130.1:0-12002 GCF_000783375.1 Sphingomonas sp. Ant20 | reverse complement strand
CCGGCGATGATCAGGCTCACCGCGCGCGCCGACGCCTCGGCGATCGGCTGGACGATCGCGGTCAGTGGCGGGTGGGCGAGGCGGATGATCGGCGTGTCGTCGAAGCTGATCAGCGACAGCTCCTCGGGCACGCGCAACCCGGTTTCGCGCGCCAGCTCGAGCGTCGCGAGCGTCATCTGGTCGTTGCTGCCGATGATCGCGGTTGGCGGCTCGGGCAGCGCGAGCAGCGTCCGGGCGGCGGCCCGGCCCGAGGCATGGCTGAAATCCCCCGATGCGAGCAGGTCGGTACAGGCCAGCCCCGCATCCGCCATCGCCGCGCGCCAGCCATCGACGCGCCAGCCGCTGAGTTCATACTCGGCAGGCCCGGCGATGAAGCCGATCCGCCGGTGGCCGAGCGCGACGAGATGCTCGGTCGCGATCCGCGCCGCGCGCGCGTCGTCCATCATCAGGCGCACGCCGGGCCCTTCGCTGATCGAGCCGATCCGCACGAACCGGATGTCCTGCGCCGCGAGCAGATCGATGATCAGCGGATTGCCCGAATGCGGTGGGGTGAGGATCACCCCGTCGGGCTGCAGCGCGGCGATCGCGCCCAGCAGCTCGCGTTCGATATGATCGCTATGCGTATCGACCAGCTCGACGATCAGGCGATAGCCATGTTCGGCGCAGGTCAGCATCCCGCCGAGCAGCATCTGGTCGACCCAGTCGGTCCCCTGCCGCGCGCGCCAGGCGGCGATCGTGCGTTCACGGTCGTTGAGCGCGAGGATCAGATAGGAGCGCGAACCGCCCATCCGCTGCGCGGCGATCGAGGGAACATAGCCGAGCCGATCGATCGACGCCTGCACACGCTCGGCCATTTGCGGGCGGACGCCGGTCTCCTTGTTGACGACGCGACTGACCGTCTGCAGCGAGACGCCGGCGTCCGCTGCAACGTGCTTGATCGTCACGGCCTGACGGCGCCTAGCAAGATGCGGGGATCCCGCCGAGGCAGACGGCGCGGTGCTGCAGTAATGCGCGACATAGGCGGCATGGTCCGGCAGCGCATCGACGGTCGCGTTGGTCGTGTCGCGCAGCCCGCCGAGCAGTCGCACGAGTTCGTCGTCGCGCATCTTGGTCGCGATCGGGTGATAGCTTTGCGGCACGATGCCCTGGCCGAGCATCACCTGGACCCAGCTGTTCTCGGCGAACAGCTCGTCATTCTTGCGGAAGACGCGGCCGGTCTCGCGGAAGAGTGCGATCTTGTGCGCGAGCGAATCGGGCACCGGCATCGACGCGCATTGTCGCCAGAAGGCGCTGTCGCGGCGGTTGGTCGCCTTGTAGTGGAGGATCAGGAAATCGCGGATCTGCAGCATGTCGGTATGCTGCTGTTCGTTGAATTCGGCGACGTCGCGCGGACTGATCCCGGCCGATGGGAACATCCGCAGCAGACGGAGGATGGCGCGCTGGATCAGATGGATGCTCGTCGATTCGAGCGACTCCATGAACCCCCCCGGCCAAGCCGATCGCGACGCAGTTGCGGTGCCATTGCTGGCGTCGCGCGCCGGTGACGAAGCGGATCCTGTTCGGCTCGGTCAGGGTTGGTCCCTCGACGGTGCCGAGCAGACGCTCGAGCGCGGCATCGTGATCGAGATAGCGGCTGCAATAGACGATGCCGTTGCCGGTGCGGTGCTGCAGCGGAATGCGCCATTGCCATCCGGCATCGTGCGCGATCGCGCGGGTATAGGGCAGAGCGGGCCGGACGCTCTCGGTCTGGACCGCGATCGCGGAATCGCACGGCAGGAAATGCGTCCAGTCGTCGAACCCGGCATGCAGCGCCTGTTCGATCAGCAGCGCGCGAAAGCCGGTGCAGTCGAGGAACAGGTCGCCCTCGATCCGAGCGCCCGAGTCGAGCGTCAGCGCGGCAATGTCGCCGCTTTCGCCGTTCAGCTCGACCTGCGCGATCCTGCCCTCGACCCGGGTCGTGCCGTCGGCCTCCGCCATCTTGCGCAGGAAGCGGGCGTAGAGACCCGAGTCGAGCTGATAGGCATAGTTCATCCGGCCATCGGGCAGATGCGCGAACTTGCCCTGCAGTGCGGCGCGCAGTTCGAGGCAGTAATCGTCGAACGGCTGGTGATGGCCGCGCGTCAGCCCGTGCAGCCAGAAATGCTGGAAGCCCGCAGACCAGTGATCCTTGCCGGTCGTGCCGAACGAATGGAAATAGGTTTCGCCGCGATCCTTCCAGTTGTCGAAGAGGATGCCGAGCTTGAACGTCGCCTGCGTCTCTCGCATGAACTCGGCTTCGTTGATCCCAAGCAGGCGGTTGAACGTCACGATCGGCGGGATCGTCGATTCGCCGACGCCGACGGTGCCGATCGCCTCGGACTCGACCAGCGTCACCGCGACCGTGCGGCCCATCGTCCGCGCGATCGCGGCGGCGGCCATCCAGCCGGCGGTGCCGCCGCCGGCAATGACGACGCGGTGGATCGGGGGCGTGGTCATCGGCTGAGTGCTCTCAGGAGGAAGGCGCGCAGCTTGCCTGCGCTGTCGGGGGTGAGCGGGGCGAGGACGCCGCGCTCGGCTTCGGGGATATGCGCCGCGACCGCGGGGTCTTCCGAAAAGACATAGTGATCGAACATCGCGCGCCAGTGCCGTTTCTCGTCCTCAGGCAGGTCGCGGATCGCGAGCAGCGCGTGGTTGAGCGCATCCTGCGGCTGGCCGAGCCAGCGGGGCGTGTCGCGCCACCAGTAGTTCACCAGCACGTTGAAGTCCGAAAGCCCCTCGACATGGTGCCACCACAAGGCCGGGATGTAGAGCGCGTCGCCGGCGTCGAGTTCGGCGACCTGCGCCTGCGCCAGCGCATCGCGAAAGCCGGGATAGGCGGCGAAGTCGGGGTCGTGGAAGTCGACCATGCTCACCGCGCGGCCCGCGGGGGTATTGTCGACCGGACCGAGATAGAGATTGCGGAACTGGTCGCGCGGAAACAGCGTGAAGCGGCGACGACCGACCGCGACGCAGGCGAGATTGTCGGGCGCGTCGTTATGCGCCGCGATCCGGGTCGGCGTGCCCATCCAGATGCTCGCGAGCGGCGTGCGGTCGCCGAGATCGACGTGATTGGCCTCGTGCAGTCCGGTGAAGAAATTCTGCATGTCGATCGAGGCGAGATAGATGGACGGTGCGCCGTCCACCCCTTCGTTCTCGGTCATCCGCGCGAAGATCTCGGGCAGCGGCGCGCGCATCATCTGGAAGTTCATGCCCTGCATGTCGCCGTAGAACAGCCGGCCGCCGCTCTGCGACGCGCCGACCGAGACGGCAAAGGGCGTGGGCCGGGCATGGCGCTCGATATAGTCGCGCGCCGCGCGTCCCGACTGGCGACCGGCCTCGACCATCGGCCAGTCGGCAACGAGCCCGCGGACGTGAACGGCGTCGTCGCCTCGCGCAGCAGCGTGTCGAGCGCCGCCGGCCCGCTGATGTCGACTTCGCGGATCCGCGGCAGGGCGGCGAAGATCCCCGCGGTGCCGGCGTCAGCCATGCGCGAGCCGTCGGTTCTTGCGCGCGACGAGATCCCCGATCTGGCCGAGCGAGGCGAGCGCCATGAAGATCGGCAACAGATGGCCTTCGGCGTGGAGCTCGGCGACGGATGCGGGATCGAGCGCTTCCAGGCGGTCCTCGTCGATGACGTGATAGCCGACCAGCCGGTTCTTCGAGCCATCGTCGAGCGTGACGTCGAGCGTCAGCGGTTCGAGCAGGTCGTGACGCTGGAGCGCGGCGAAGAACGCGGTCGCGGCGACATAATCCTCGTCGAGCGCGCGCAATTGATCGGCGATGCGTTCGAGAAACGGCGTCGGGCGACCGGTATCGTCGAATACGCGCATGCCTTCGCCGGCGCCGATCCGCGGGCTCGCCATGTCGATATGCACCTGGCGCAGCGACGAGCCCTCCGGCCCCCGACCGACGAGGAAGGGCTGGCTGTCGATCGCGAGCGGGCGATAGCGGGCATCCCAGCGGTCGCCGTCGAGAAACAGGTTTTCGCCCGCTTCGAACCCGAACATCGCGAGCGCGGTGAAGCCGTCGCGCGTCTGGTCGCGCTGGAAGAGGATTGGATAATGCGTCTGGACACGGCGGAACTCGCTGGGGACGGTGATGCACGCCATCACGGCGTCGCCCAGCGCATCCGACCGGTCGGTGCGGATCCGCAGGTCGCGGTGCTCTTCGGGCGTCAGGATCGCGTGGTCGGGCATCAGGCTCTCGTTTCCATGGTAGCGCTTGTCATCGCATGCCGCAGGGCATCGAGATAGGCGCGATTGGTCGGCAGGGCGGCGGCGAGCATGCGACCGTGCCGGTCGACCTGCTGCACGAGCATGTCGGCGGCCCCGCGCGCGCCCGTGCGGACTGGCGTGCGGCGCGGCGCGGGAAAGCCCATGCCGTAGAGCACGTATTGATAGCTCGCCGCGGGAAAGATCTCGTCGACCATCGGGAAATCGGCGTGCGACGGGGGATGGTCGGCCCAAAGCAGCAGTAGGTCGGCGAGACGCGGCGGGATCGAGCCGGGATCGCGGTGATCACGCCAATAGGGTTCGTCGCGCTGGCTGAGGACATAGTGCAGTTTGAGGAACTCGACGATCCGGTCCCAGCGATAGCGGAACAGCGTGTTGAAGCGCGCGGCGTGGAGATCCATCGTGCGGCGGGTCGCCGGGAAATTGTCGAGCAGCGCCTCGACCGACAGCTCGACGAGCACGATCGCAGACGCCTCGAGCGGCTCGAGGAAGCCGGCGGACAGACCGATCGCAAGGCAGTTGCGGTGCCAGAAGCGGTTGCGGTGGCGCGACTGGAACCGCAGGGGGCGAAAGTCGGGGAGTGGTGCGTCGGGGGCCGTCGCGCGCAGATAGCGGGTAAGCGTGTCCGCCGCCGCGTCGTCGTCGAGATGCGCGGACGAATAGACGCAGCCGATGCCGCGTCGCGCGGGCAGGCCGATATCCCAGATCCAACCCGCGGCGTGCGCGGTGGCATTGGTCTGCGACGCGATCACGCTATCGGCGGCGACCGGCAGCTGGACTGCGAGCGCGCGGTCGTTGAAGAGTTCGCGTCCGCGGTCGATCGTGCCGACGCCGTAATGCTCGCCGATCAGCAGTGCGGCATGACCCGTGCAATCGAGGAACACGTCGCCTTCGATCCGGCCCGATACGCGCGTGCGGACCGCGGCGATGTCGCCATCGGCCGCGCCATCGACGCCGACGACATGGTCGCGCAGGTGGCGCACCCCGAGCCGTTCGGTCGCGTGGCGGGCGAGCAGGGCGGCGAACTTGCCGGCATCGAGATGATAGGCATAGTTCAGCGTGCCCGCATAATCGGGCATCGCGCGCTGACGCGGGGCAAGGTCCTGGCTGCAGACGGCATGTTGCGCGCAGAGCGCTTCGGCAAAGGCCAGACCGCTGTCGGACCAGGCCGAGGCGAGATCGCGGGGGGCTGCATCGGCGGGAGCGTGAAGGGGTGGAGATAGCGGTCGTCGGGCGCGCCGGTGCGCCAGCCGTCGAAGCGCGATCCCTGTTTGAACGCGGCATCGCAGGCGAGGAGGAATTCGGTTTCGGAGATGCCGATCCGCTCGAGCGTGCGGCGCATCGTCGGCCATGTGCCTTCGCCCACGCCGATTGTCGCGACGTCAGGCGACTCGATCAGGGTAACCTGAAGCGGATGCTCCGCATCGCGGTCCGCGCGGGCGGCGATGAGGCACGCGGCGAGCCATCCGGCGGTGCCACCGCCGACGATCACGATCGAGGTGATCGCCCGATCCATGTCCAGCCCGTCAGTTTGCATGTCCGACACTGTCATTGTGTGCCGCCAAGGCGCCGAAAAGACCACCCCCCGCGGGGGAGTGGTCGTTCCGTAGGCCGGCTGCGCCGCGGATCAGAAGTTGAACCGCAGGCCGGCTGCGTAGCGGGCATAGCCCGGCTGCGCGAAGGTGGCGAAATTGTCCGACCGGCGATGACCGCGACGGCCCTGGCCGGTGAGGTTGATGACCTCGCCGAACACGGCGAGCCCCGTGGTGACCTGATAGCTCGCGCTGGCGTCGACCTGCCCATAGGATTCGACATAGAGCGGGTCAAAGGCGCCGCCGGCATAGAATTCGCCGCGCCAGTTATAGGCCACACGCGCTTGGATGCCGTTCTTGTCGTAATAGGCGACCGCGTTGGCGCTGTCGCTGAGCCCGGTCAGCGCGAACTGGCCGATGTTCGGATCGAGCGTGTTGTCATACTTCGCGTCGCCATTGACTATCGTGTAGTTCAGGATGACGCCGAGCCCGGTGTTCCAGAGCCTGTGCTGCAGCGCGAACTCCCACCCGTCGATATTGGCGGTCTGGTCGCTGTTGAACGGCTGGCTCAGCTGGAAGTTGAACAGATCGTCCTCGGGCAGACCGAAGATGTTGCCGTTCAGCAGACCGGAATCGCTGGTGCCCGTGACCTGCGACGAGGCGGGGAAGTTGCGCAGGATGTAGTCGCGAACCTGGAGGTTGTCCGTCGTTCCAAGTGCTGCGACCGCCTGACGATAGCGGGGGCCCGAGCCCGGGTTGCGCAGGTTGAACGCGGACGTGTTGACCTGCGTCGTGCCGATGAAGTTCTTCACGTCCTTGTTGAAATAGCCGACCGAGATGTAGCTTTCGGCACCGTAATACCATTCCGCCGACAGATCGATGTTCTTCGACTTGAAGGGGACGAGGTTCGGATTGCCCTGGCTGCCCGTGCCGCCGCCGATGCGCGGGTTGGAATCGATGTTAAGGCCACCCTGCAGGCTGCCGTAATCGGCGCGCGTGATCGTGTGGCTGTACGACGCGCGCAGCTTGACGTTGCGGAGCGGTTCGATGTCGAAATCGACCGCGGGCAACCAGTTGTGATAGCGGCCCTTCAGCGAGGTGAACGAATTGGCGCCGTAGGTGAGCGCGAATTCGTTCGCGCCCGTCCAGCGCGTACCGTTCGGGATCGGCACCAGCGCCGACGAGTTCACCTGCGTCTCGTCATAGCGGACGCCGCCGATGAGGTGCGCCGGCATCGAGAACATGTCGAACTTGCCGTTGAACTGAATATAGGGCGAGATCGTGCGTTCGCGGATGCGGCGATCGTTGGTGTAATTGGCAAGACAGGTGCCTTCCGCCGCGACGCCCGTCTGCGGTGCGCTGCAGATCGCATATTGCGAGCGCAGCAGTTCGGCCATCTGCTCGAAATTGAACGTGTAGATCGACGGCGGCAGCGCGGGATCGTTCGATCCGGCGACACCCTTGAACTTGTCGGGCAGGCTGGTGAGGTTGAAGAAATCGTCGGGCACGGCCGCCGCGCCGAACGACGCACCGCGCGGGTCGACACCGCCCCAGGTCTCGTTCTGGATGAAGCCGTAAGCCGAGCGCACCTTGTTATCGACATAGGAAAAGCCCCAGTCGATGCTGCTCAGGAAATCGCCGTCGTGGTCGTAATGACCCTTCAGCTGGAGCTGGTTGATCTCGTTCTTGAAATAGGCGTTGCGGAACGCGTTGCCGGTCGGCGTGATCAGCGACGCGTTCAGCGGGTCAATGCCGGGATACATCTGGTACGAGATGACCGGCAGGTCCTTCTCGAAATTGATCGTCTGCGACTGGACGCCGAAGATCGCGCCACCGATCGACGTGCTGCTGCCGTAATCATTGGTCGGCTTCGACACCGCGGTCGAATGATGCGCGTCGAGCGACATCGTGACGTTGCCGGGCGCTTCCCAGGTCAGGTTGCCGCCGAGCGACTTGTTCTCGGACTTGTTCGCGGTCAGCGAGCTGCTGTACGACAGATCCTTGCCGGGCGCGAAATTCTCCGAATAGAAGACCGGGCCAGCCGCGGGACCATCGGTCCAGGCGCTGCGCGTGTCGCCGAAGTTGAACCAGATACCGACGCTGCTGTTGCGGACTTCGACCTTGTTGCTCGAATAGGTGAAGTCGAGCGTGGCGGTCAGCGTGTCGGTCGGCTTGGCCTGCAGCACGAGCTGGCCATTGATGCGCTCGCGATCGATGTCGACGACATCGTAATTGGCGCTTTGCGGGATTTCGTAGACGTCGGTCGGGCCGGGACGGTTGGTAATGTTGGCACCGCCGGGCGTGCCGGGCTGGGCGAGCGTGCCCCAGTTGTTCTCCGCGCCGAGAAAGCCGTCGCGGAAGCCGACGCCCGCCGAATTGTTGCTCGCCTTGCGCCGCTGATAGGCGCCGCTGAGCAGGACGCCGATCCGGTCGTCGGCGAAGGTCGTGGACAGGATGCCCGACACTTCGGGGGTGATCGGATCCTTGCCGTTGCGCGAGCTGTCGAGCACGCCCTTGACGGCGACGCTGCCGCGCGTGCCGGGCTTGTCGATCGGACGCGGGGTGCGGATGTTGATCGACGAGCCGATCCCACCCGACGGGACCGCGGCGCGACCGGTCTTGTAGACCTCGACCGCGGCAACGCCTTCGGAGGCGAGGTTGGCGAAGTCGAACGAGCGCGAGGCGGGCGCGCTGGCGCCGTCGCCGAGCGTCGAGGTCGGCATCTGGCGACCGTTGAGCGTGACGAGGTTGTACTCAGGACCAAAGCCGCGGACCGTGACCGTCGAGCCTTCGCCGTTCGAGCGGTCGATCGAGACGCCGGTGATGCGCTGGAGCGATTCCGCGAGGTTGGTATCGGGGAACTTGCCGATATCCTCGGACGAGATCGCGTCGACCACGCCCTGGCCGTTGCGCTTGATGTCGATCGCCTCGCGCAGCGACGCGCGGATGCCGGTCACGACGATGTCGTCGGTGACCGCATTCGGATCGGCGGGCGTGGCGGGTGCGGCCTGCGGATCGATGTCGGACGGGCCGGGATTGCCGACCGTGGCTGCGGCATCCTGCGCCAGAGCGACGCCGGGGATGGCGGCGAGCGCCAGTGCCGATGTGCCGATGACAAGACGCGAAAGCGAGCGAGCCGTGAAGCCACGCATGGTAATCCTCCCTGTAGCCGACGCTATGAGTGCGCCTTCCGTGTGAACGTTCACTTTCCCTTTTCGCGATTCGTGTCAAGGATTTGGGCTGCTGGTTGTGAACGTTCACTAAATATGCTGTGAATAGTGACAATGGTGCCACAGCCCGGCCGGACGCGTGTCGCAGTCCGCAGGGGGAGGCGAAAAACCGGAAGGGAATGAGGATGTCGACGGGGTATCGGGCGCTGATGCTGGGCGTGTCGCTGATGGGGATCGCCGCCATGGTCGAGGCGCGCGAGACGCCTGCGAAGGTGGCTCCGCCCAAGGCGCCAGCGACGGCGGCGCAGGACGCCGGACCCGATGCGCGACGGCGTGCCGCGGCGATCGTCGCGCGGATGACGATCGACGAGAAGATCAAGCTGGCACACGGCCTGTTCCCGCCAATGGCGGCAGGCAAGACGACGGACACGCTGATCCCGTCGGCGGGTCATATCGACGGCATCGCGCGGCTGGGCGTGCCGCTGGTCCGCGAGAGCGACGCGTCGCTCGGCGTCGCCAATCAGGTCGAACAGCGCAAGGGCGACGTCGCGACCGCGTTGCCGTCCGGACTTGCCACCGCCGCGAGCTTCGACCCCGAAATCGCGCGCGCAGGCGGTGCGATGATCGGTGCGGAGGCGCGGGCGAAGCGGTTCAACGTGCTGCTGGCAGGGGGCGTCAACCTGACGCGCGATCCGTGGAACGGGCGCAACTTCGAATATCTCGGCGAGGATCCGCTGCTGGCTGGCTCGATGGCGGGGGCGCATATCGCCGGGGTCCAGTCGAACCACATCGTCTCGACGGTCAAGCACCTCGCGCTCAATGCGCAGGAGACCGGTCGCATGGTCGTCGCGCGCGGATCGGCGAGGCCGATCTGCGGATGAGCGACCTGCTCGCGTTCCAGATCGCGATCGAGCGCGGGAAACCGGGATCGGTGATGTGCGCGTACAACAAGGTCAATGGCGACTGGGCGTGCGAGAACAAGCATCTGATGACCGACGTGCTCAAGCGCGACTGGGGCTATCGCGGCTGGGTGATGAGCGACTGGGGTGCGGTCCATTCAACTGCGAAGGCGGCCAATGCGGGGCTCGACCAGCAGTCGGGACAGGAACTCGACAAGGCGATCTACTTCGGCGCGCCGCTCAAGGCCGCGGTGGCCGACGGCAGCGTATCGCAGGCGAGGCTCGACGACATGATCGTCCGCTATCTGACCGGCCTGATCGAAACCGGCGCCTATGACACGCCGATGCCCGCCGCAGAGGCGCCGATCCCCTATGCGCGCCATGCCACCGTGGCGCAGGAGGCGGCGGAAGCGGGGATCGTGCTGCTCAAGAACGACCGCGAGATGCTGCCGATCGCGCGTACCGCCAAACGCATCGTGCTGATCGGTGGACGAGCGGACGTTGGCGTGCTGTCGGGCGGGGGATCGAGCCAGGTCCGCTCGGTCGGCGGCGCGCCGATCGAGATCCCGCTGACCTCGGGCGCGGCGATGTCGTTCGCGCGCTATACCTATCATGCCTCGTCGCCGCTCCGGGCGATCACCGCGGCGATGCCGGGCGCGGTGGTGACCTTTGTCGACGGCAAGGACACGGATGCGGCGGCGCGCGCCGCCCGTGACGCGGACATGGCGATCGTCTTTGCGACGCAGTGGACGACCGAGGCGCAGGACGTGCCGACGCTGTCGCTGCCCGACAATCAGGACGCGCTGATCGCGGCGGTGGCGAAGGCGCAGCCGCGGACGGTGGCGGTGCTCGAAACCGGCGGACCGGTGCTGATGCCCTGGATCGATGCGGTGCCGGCGGTGCTGCAGGCCTGGTATCCGGGACAGCGTGGCGGCGAGGCGATCGCGAACATCCTGACCGGCCGGGTGTCGCCGTCGGGCCGGCTGCCGATCACCTTCCCCGCCGCCGCGACCCAGGCGCCACGCCCGGCACCGGTCGGCCTCGACCGGCTGACGTCAGTCGACGCGCAGGCGGCCGCCAATCCGGCGAACGCCGCCGCGATCCAGCTCGAAAGCTTTCCGGTCGACTATGTCGAGGGCGCGGACGTCGGCTATCGCTGGTACGAGAAGCAGCGCCAGCGGCCGCTGTTCGCCTTCGGGCACGGGCTGAGCTTCACCAGCTTCGCCTATCGCAACCCGGTGGTGACCGGCGGCCGGCGGCTCAGCGTGACGTTCGACGTCGTCAATACCGGGCGCCGTGCGGGTGCGGACGTCCCGCAGATCTATGTCGCGCAGGCGGCGGCGAACGGGGCGGGGACGGCGACGCCGATGCGGCTTGCGGGGTTCACACGGCTGACGCTCAATCCGGGCGAGTCGCGGCGCGTGACGCTGACCGCGGAGCCGCGGGTCGTCGCGCAGTACGACACCGCGCTGCCGGGCTGGCGGATTGCCGGGGGCCGCTACCGCGTCGCGCTGGCGCATGATGCCGCGGACCGGTCGCAGCTGCTGACGACGACGCTCGAGCCGATGACGATGAAACCTGACCGGGGCTTAGACCAGCGGCGGCGGGGGTGGTTCGGGAGTTGCCCGACGACGGCGAGCGGGTCACAAGGGCGCCATCGTGCCGCGTTCCGTTTTCTCTCCCTCGCATAGTCGGTTACCGTCGCCCACGCCGCGACCGGCAGCTTTCCTCCTCGTCTGCGCGCTCGCTTATGCGGGGGCGGTCGTCGGCTATCTGCCGCTGCTGACGCTGCTGCTGCCGATCAAGGTCGATCAGGTGGCGGGCGACGGTCGGCTCGATCTGCTGACGGTGACAGTGATCGCGGGAGCGATCGCGGCGAGCGTGGCGAATATCGGCTTTGGCTGGCTGGGCGACCGGTCGGTGAGCCGGGGCGGGGGGCCGCCGCGGGATCATGGCGGGGGCGTCGTCGCGACGATGGCGTCCTATGCGGGGCTCGCGGTCGCGACCACGCCTGCCTTGCTGGTGGCGGGGATCGTCCTGTTCCAGGTCGCGCTGAACGCGGTGATCGCGCCGCTGATGGCGATCATCGCCGAGGAGGTGCCCGATGGCCGCAAGGGGGTCGCGGGCGGGCTGCTGGCGATGGCCAGACGC